>JBOHKF010000309.1:0-5557 GCA_050729015.1 Rhizomicrobium sp.
CCTATCCCGGTGCCGGCGGCGTGTACGGCCTGGGCGAAACCAAGGAACAGCTTGCCGATTCCGTGGCGAAGGGGGTCAAGGCGAAGGGAGGTCCCGGCTTTGCCTATCTGATGGGACCCGACCATGCCCTGATCGAAGTCGCCGGCAAAAGCAATCCGGAGCGCTTCAATCATGTCCATATGTGGGAGGACGATCCCTATTGCGCCCAGCTCTGGTACGAAAAACATCTCAATGCCCAACCCCAACGCCGCCCGGGCACGCCTTCATACACGCAAGCCAATTGCCATGTCGCCAGGGGTACGCACCGCACCTGGCCTTCGCTCACCAAGGACGGAATGTATCGCTACCCCTCGGCCGGCGTTCGGTTCGGCGATGTCGCGATGATGTGGTACATGAACCAGACCGACAAGCCGCTTACCGGTACCCAAGGCCATCTCATGGACAGCGTCGGCCTTGGCGTCGGCGATCTCGACGCCTGGGTAGCGAAATTAAAGGCGGAAAATATCACCTTCCTCAAACCGATCTTCATGATGGGCAACGCGCGCGCGGTGACGATCGAAGGTCCCAGCCATGAAGCAATCACCCTGGTGGAGGAGAAGCGGGGATGAGTTTGCTGCGGACGGTCATGCGGGCCGGCATTGGCGCGGGCCTGCTCATTCTCGCGCTGGCCAGCGCTGAGGCGGCGGTGGACCCTTCTCTCTATCAAGACCTGCATTGGCGGCTGATCGGGCCCTTTCGCGGCGGCCGGGTGCTGGCGGTGGCCGGAATCCCCGGCAACAGCCGCCGCTTCTATTTTGGCGCGGTAGATGGCGGGGTGTGGACCACCGACGACGCCGGGCGCACCTGGCGGCCCATCTTCGACGGTGAGCCGGTGGGCTCGATCGGCGATCTGGCGATTGCGCCCTCGGATGCGAACACCATTTATGTGGGGACGGGCGAGGCCGACATGCGCTCCGACATCGCCCATGGCAACGGCATCTATAAGACCACGGACGCTGGGCGACATTGGAGCTTCCTGGGCCTCGCCGACAGCCGCCAGATCGGCCGCATTCTGGTGGACCCACACGATCCCAACATCCTTTTCGTGGCGGCGCTCGGTCATGCCTATGGTCCCAACGCGGAACGCGGCGTGTTTCGCTCTCTCGACGGCGGCCAGCACTGGCGCAAAGTGCTGTTCAAGGACGTGAATACGGGCGCCATAGACCTCGCATTCAAACCGGGCGACTCCAAGACCATCTATGCCGCCATGTGGCAGACTCGCCGTCCCCCTTGGAGCGTTTATCCGCCCTCCAATGGACCGGGAAGCGGCCTCTATGTCTCGCACGATGGCGGTTCCAGTTGGGCTGAGATTACCGGCAATGGCTTCATCGCCCACCCCGGCCGCATGGGCATTGGCCTTTCGGCCGCCGCGCCCTCGCGGGTCTATGTCATCGCCGACGGCCCTTCCGACGAAGCCGGCCTGTATGTCTCCAACGATGGCGGCGGGCATTGGACCAAGGCCACGGACGACAAGCGGATCGTAAATCGCGGCTGGTATTTTTCGCGGATCACGGTGGATCCCAACAACGCCGACCGCATCTATGCGATGGACACCATCGTCTTGCGTTCCGACGATGGCGGCAGGCATTTCATCGCCCTCAAGGGCGACCCCACGGGCGACGACTTTCACCAGATGTGGATAGATCCCACAAATTCCGACCGGCAGATCCTGGGCGTGGATCAGGGAACGCTGATCACGCTCAACGGCGGCAAGACCTGGAGCAGTTGGTACAACCAGCCGACCGCACAGATCTACCATGTCAGCACCGACAACCGGTTTCCCTATTGGGTCTACGGCGCCCAGCAGGATTCGGGGGCGGTGGCGCTGCCCAGCCGCACGGTGGGTTCCGACGGCATCACCATGCAGCAATTCCACGAAGTCGAGCCCGGCGGCGAGAACGGCATGATCGCGCCCGACCCCAAGGACCCGCACATCGTTTATGGCGGCGCGGTGGAGAAACTCGATACCCGCACCGAGCAGACGCGCGATGTGGACCCCACTTTGGCCTATCCTGCCCTCTTCTTCCGCGGCGCCTGGACCTTGCCGCTGACCTTCTCCAGACGCGACGCCAAGGTTCTCTATTTTGCCAACCAGATGCTGTTCCGCACGTCGGACGGCGGCGGCCATTGGGCCCCCATCAGCCCGGACCTGACCCGTCCCGACGCCGGCATCCCGTCAAATCTCGACCCGCCCAGCGCCGCCGACGACGACCACGCAACCCGGCGCCGCGGCGTGATCTATACCATCGCCCCCTCGCCGCTCCGCGCCGGCAGTCTCTGGGTCGGTACCGACGATGGCCTGGTCTGGCGCACCGATGACGCCGGCGCCCATTGGCGCAATGTCACGCCCAAAGCGCTGACGCCATGGTCGAAAGTGGGCGGCATCGAGCTTTCCCGCTTCGACCCCAACGTCGCCTATCTCGCCATCGACCGGCACCGTCTCGACGACGACACACCCTATATCTATCGCACGGGTGACGGCGGCGAGACCTGGGCCCGAATGGATTCAGGCATTCCACGCGACAGCTTCGTCAATGTGGTCCGCGAGGATCCCGTGCGCAGGCAACTGCTTTATGCGGGCACCGAGAAGGGGATGTATGTCTCTTTCGACGAGGGCGCGAACTGGCAATCGCTTCAGCAAAATCTGCCGATGACATCGGTGCGCGACATCGATGTCCACGGCGACGATCTGGTGATCGCAACCCATGGGCGCGGCTTCTGGATTATGGACGATGTGAGCCCTTTGAGGCAACTGGACATCGCGCGCGACCGGTCCCGCGTCGCCCTGTTCAAGCCCGCCGATGCCATCCGCCTGCGCCCGGCAGGATTTACCGGAACGCCGCTTCCCAAGGATGAGCCCATGGCCGCCAACCCACCCGACGGCGCGGCAATCGATTATGTCCTGCCGGCCGCTACCGGCGGAGCGGTAACCCTTACGATATCGGACCAGCAGGGCCGCAAGGTGCGGAGCTTCACCAGCACTGGAAAGCCTCAGTCGCTCGACCCGGCGACGCTGGCCTTCGCACCGGAATGGGTGCCGCAAAAGCCGGTTCCCGAGTCGGGGCCCGGCATGCATCGCTTCTATTGGGACCTGCATTATGCAACCCCTGCACCATCCGAAAGCCCACTGACCGGCGGTGGCGCATGGGCACCGCCTGGCGTTTATACCGTCGTGCTGGATGCCGATGGCCAGAGCGTGCGCCAGAGCGTGACTGTGAAGCCGGATCCCCGGGTCAATGTTCCTCAGGCGGCCCTGGTGCGGGAGTTCGATCTGGCGACGAAGGTGGAAATCCTGCTTGCCCGGGATACGGCCGCCCTCAAAGACGCGAGAAGCCTCATGAAGGCATTGGCCGGGCGCGAGACGAGCGAGACGAATCTGCGCCCGCAGATCGTCAAGGCGATGGCAGAAATTTCGGGCCTGGCCGATTTGCCAATGCCGTCCGCGGCGCCGGCCGGACGCGCAAGCAGGCGGCGAAATCCCGCTTCGTTCGAAAGTCTTGCATCCGATCTGGCGAAGCTGGAGCGGGCGGTGGACGGGGCTGACGCCGATCCCGGGTTGGACAGCCGGCAGTCCTATGCGTCGCTAACCAAGATGCTTGATTCAACGCTTGCCAGTTGGGACCGGCTGAAGCAGGCGGATGTGGCGTCAATCGACGCAAGCCTGAAGGCGGAGGGAAAGAAGGCCCTGAACCTGTGAGGGATGCTCAGTTCTTCGCGACCGGCGTATAGCGCACCACCGCCATCTGGCCTACCTCCGCGTCATAGATCACACCCCGGGGATCCACCCAGACGCCCTCGCCGTTGCTGGTTCCCATCTTGTCGGGATCGATGCCGGGATCGTCGGGGATGAATGCCGTCACCACCCCGTCCTTGACGCTGCCGATGCGCACGCCCCGCATCCAGCCGGGATGATGGTTGGTGTGGGATTCGGAATCGGCGACATAGAGATTGTCCTTGCCGTCGATGTAGCAGCCGCTGGGCCGGCTGAATTGGGACCAGGAAGCGATGAACCTGCCATTCTGGTCGAAAATATCCATGCGGTTGTTGCCGCGGTCCCCCACGAACAGCCGGCCCTGGCTGTCCATCGCCAGGCAATGGGGAATGTCCATCCGGCCGGGGCCGCTGCCGTGGCCGCCCCATTGCATCAGAAACTTGCCGTCGGGATCGAACTTGACAATGCGAGCATTGCCCTTGTCCTGGGTGTGGCCGTCGCCCACGAAAATGTCGCGATCGGGCGCGACCAGCACCGAACTGGGCTGGTTGAAATGAGTCTCGTCATTGCCGGGCACGCCAGGTGTGCCCAATGTTTTCAGGACACGGCCGTTCTCGTCATATTCGATCACGTCATCGCCGATCTTGCCATTGTCGTGATTGTCCACGATCCAAATATGGTCGGCCTTGTCGATGAAAATGGAATGGGGAAACAGCAACTGTCCGGCGCCAAAGGATTTGATGAAATTGCCGCGGGGGTCGAATTCCAGGACCGGAGCCAGCCGGCTTCCGGCACAATCGTTGGCGCCGCAGCGTTCGGCCACCCAGATATTGCCGTGACTGTCGCCCGACACGGAGCTGGTTGAGCCCATATGCCGGCCAGCCGGCATCTTGAGATAATTGTCAATCCGCGAGAAGGGCGGCGAGGATTTGGTGATCTGCTGGCCGAGCGCGGGACCGGCGCAGAGTCCGATCGCGCTTGACAGCAAAGCTGCAAGACAGGCGCCTTTCATGATGTCCTCCCGCTTTCCAAGGATCATAGCAGAAAAAGCGCCGGGAAGAAGCAGCCCGCGGGGTCAGATCACATAACCCACCACCAGCGCGCCGAAGAACTGGTCCGGCGACCCTTGGGCCACGACCGGGCTTTTGGCGGCATCGCCGACGAGCCGTCCATAATGGAGTCTCAGCCCGACGCTCCATTTGCGGGAAAGAAACTGGTCCAGCGAAAAGGCCACGCCGGCACTTTCCATGCCGGACCCCGCATCAAAGAGCGGCAAGCCGCTTGCCGCGCTGTCGACCGGGTTAACGCTGAAGAACGTCTGCATGTAGGAGGAGTCCGCCCATGTCAGGTCGCCTTCGACGGCCGCGATCAATCCGGGATCCACGAACTCGACGGGCCGATGCACCAATGCGCGCAGGACGACGGTCCAGCCGGTTTGCGCATTCAGCGTGCCGTCGGCCGCGCTCAGCGTCACCCGCTCTCCGGAGCGGGGGTCGTCGGCACGATGCTCATATTCTGCAAACGCGCCGCCGGTGATGCTGTAGCGGATATGGCGCATGCGCGAAATTTCGCCATTGGAGACGTCGCCGCGCCCCAGGCGATACCCCACAAGCGGCCCGGCATGAAAACCCCCCATGTCGAGAAGATTGAGCGCCAGCGCCCCACCTTCGAAGCGGACGAAATAAGGCCCGTCGTGCAGCTCGCCGTCCAGATAGGGGGTAAGGACGTAGGCGCTGGCTCCCTCGTAATCCGGCATCGCGCCTGCCCCCAGCGAGACCTGGCCCTGGACCGATGCCGGGTTCTGAG
>JBOHKF010000310.1:0-3475 GCA_050729015.1 Rhizomicrobium sp.
TCCAAGCACAGATGGAGACGCTGGCGGCCGAACTCAACGCCGCGCCCGCCGTGCAGGCGGACGAGGCTTATATTTTGGGCGGTAGCGAGGCGCCTGCCATGGAAGAGCCCGCCATTAAGCCTCGGGCCGTTGCCGGGCCATCGGCGGCGGAGCCTTTGACGCCGCGCGCGCCCCAAACCGCAAGAAAACCCGGCTGGAGCCTGTTCGGGCGCAGGAAAGCACTCCAGCCGGACATGCGCGAAGAGCCGAGAATCGAACGACGCGCCACCGCCGAGGCGATGCGGCCTCTGCCGCCTGAACCGCTGCCGCCGGCGGAAGATTTGTTCCCCGACCACGCTCGGGACGAGCAGTTCGAAATCCCGGCCTTCCTGCGAAGGCAGTCCAATTGATTGCCCCCTTGGGCCGGCCACGGCCCGAGCGGCATGGCTGACATGTTTCTCGCCGGCGACTTTCCCGTGCGAGAAAGGAAAGGCAAGTCCGCGCCGCAACAAACGGCGGCAAGGTCCGCCGCTCTGGCCTTGGGACTTTGGCTTGGCGTGGTGCCGGCGCTGGCTGCGCCCTACGATGTGACTGAAAAGAGTATCGCCGCTCTCGATGCCGACTTGGCCGCAGGGCGGGTCAGCGCGGCCGAGCTGGTCGAGGCCTATGAGATGCGCATCGCCCGTCTCGATCCCCAACTCCATAGCGTGATCGCCCTGAACCCGAACGCCCTCGATGAAGCGCGCGCTCTGGACCGGGAGCGCCGCACCGGCCATGTGCGCGGGCCGCTCCATGGCATTCCCATCCTGGTCAAGGACAATATTGAGACTTTAGATCCTATTCCCACCACGGCAGGCTCGCTGGCGCTTGCCGCCAATATCACCCATCGCGATGCCCCGGTGGTGGCGCGGCTGCGCGCGGCCGGTGCGATCATTCTGGGCAAGACCAACCTCAGCGAATGGGCCAACATCCGCTCCACCCGTTCCATCAGCGGCTGGTCGGCGATCGGCGGCCTTGCCCGCAATCCTTATGTGCTGGACCGCAGCACCTGCGGGTCTTCGGCGGGAAGCGGGGCTGCGGTTGCGGCCAGTCTGGCCGCCGCCGCGCTGGGGACCGAGACCAATGGCTCGCTTGTCTGTCCCGCTTCTTTCAACGGCATCGTCTCCATCAAGCCCACGGTGGGCCTTCTCTCGCGCACCCATATCGTTCCCATCTCCCATACCCAGGATACGCCCTGCCCGATGACCCGCACCGTGGCGGACACGGCGCTGCTGCTTGCGGTCATGGCGGCCAGTGACCCCACCGACCCTGCGACCGCGGAAGCGGACCGAAGGCGTGCCGATTATCCCGCTCTTCTTGCGGATGCGTCGCTTCGGGGAAGGCGCATCGGGGTGATCCTTCCTCCCGCCGGCCATCCGCCGTCAGCGGTGGACCGGCTGCTTGAGCACGCCTTGGATGCCATGCGCCGACAAGGGGCGGTAATCGTGGAGATTCGCGATCTCGCGGTGCCGCCGAAAGCCTCGAATGAAGAAGAAGTGGTGCTCAAATACGAGTTGAAGCATGACATGGGGCAGTATCTGCAAAGCCTGCCCGGGAACGGGCCCAAGACCCTGGCCGACCTGATTGCGTTCGACGCGGCAAGTCCGCGCGAGCTGGTTCTATTCGACCAGGATTATTTCGAGATGGCCGAGGCCGAGGGCGATTTGACCGACCCCGCCTATCTGGCCGCGCATGACGATCTTCTATCCCGCACGCGGGCACTTTTGGACACGACTTTCACCCGCTATCGTGTGGACGCTCTGGTCCGGGCAACCGACGACCCGGCGTTCCGCATTGACGCCATCAAGGGCGACAATGAAAGCGGCAGCGATTCCTTCCTGCCTGCAGCTGCGGGCTACCCTCATCTCACCGTCCCGATGGGGTTTGTCAGCGGTCTGCCGGTGGGGATTTCCTTCATGGGTCCGGCATGGTCGGAGGCCCGCCTTCTTCGACTGGGCTTTGCCTTCGAACGCGCCACCCATGCGCGCAGGGCGCCTACCTACATCCCGTCGCTCGAATCCTTGCCTGCCATGGTGGCGGCAATGGCCCCCTTGCCACGGAAGTAGCCTTGCCGGCCGGCTGCAATTCGGGGCGCGCTTCGAACATTCCAGAAATTGCTCCTAGGAATGCGCGGCGGGCGTGCCGGGGCCGATGTAAAGCCGCCTTTTGCCGAAGTCTATCGCCAGCGAATTGTAACGCAGGAGAGCCGGGCCAATGATCGCAGCCGGGCGGTTCTGAAGCCCAAAGTAATTGAACACCCTGGCATTGGCGATGATCGCCGTCTGGTGGGGGAAGGAATGGCCGTCAAGCGCAATGGTAATTCCGGCAAGGCGGACCACGGGCTCGATCGTGCCCAAGGCGTCGCGCAATTCTTCGGGCACGGGAGCCTGCTCGAATTTCGCGCGATTGAGGCCCAGCCTCTCGGCCGCATCCCAATTGAGCATGGTGATGCCAGAGCCGGTGTCCAGAAGTGCGGTGACCGGCTGGCGTCCGAATCGGGCGCGCACCCACCAGAAGGTGATGTCCGTGTCCTCGGCATGATGCGGCTCAAGCTCGGCCGACGGCCATTGCCGATAAACGTCTGCTGCCGGATCTTCCGGGTCCAGCAATTTCAGTTGCAGCGTGTTGTGATCCATCACCAGAAAATAATGGGACAGCGCGTCCATGCCGAGAATGCCATCCGCGCTCTCTCCTCCCTCCGGCGCCGCTCCCTCGTCGGGAAGCACCCCAAGGGTCAATCCGCTGATCGTAAGGTTATCCAAAGTGAGGTCGCGCGGCTTCACCGGAACGGCGGTGCCGATATTGTTCATGGCATAGACTTTGAGCAGTGCTCCCTCGGAGGGGTTGATCCTCAGCACTTTGCGCAGGTGCTCGAACAGCATGGTGCGGCTGGAGGCGGTGTCGAGCACGAAGTTGAACGGACCCTTGCCGTTCACGAACACGTCGGTGGAGATGCGGCCATCAGCCCCGATGCGGTAGGGAAGCTCCGCCGGTGTGGCCGCTTGCACCGTGGGTAGCGCAATCAACCCCGCTAAAATGCCGGCGACCGCGAGGCGCTGTCCCATCGCATAGCTTCTCCCTCTCGATTAACTGCTCCGGATGCCGCTTAAGCAATCGGAATCTCCTGCTATAAGCCTGCTGTCATGCGAAAGACTCTGGCCCGGGAAGTCGAGATCGCCGGCACCGCCCTCCATGCGGGGGTCGCGGTCAAGGTGATCCTGTCGCCTGCAGCCACCGGACAGGGGGTGATATTTCATCGGCAAGACCGGGAGATTCCCGCCCGCTATGACCTGGTGTCCGAAACCCGTCTCGGCACCGTACTCGAAATGGACGGCGTGCGCATTGCCGTGATCGAACATCTGATGGCGGCCATTGCGGGCGCCGAATTGGACGATGTTGCGGTAAGCGTGGATGGGCCCGAGCCGCCAATTCTCGATGGCGGCGCACTGTCCTATCT
>JBOHKF010000311.1:0-2882 GCA_050729015.1 Rhizomicrobium sp.
CTCCAGCAGCGGTAGATTTGGCTTTTGAGGGCATCGGCGAGATCGGCGGTCATGGCGGTAGCGGCGCCGATGCCCTCTACCGTGCGCGGCCCCGCTTTGGCGTTAGCCGGGCTCTTGGGGGGCGCAGTCAATTTGTTCAGGAGGGCGGCGAAGTCCTGATTGGTCCGTTTGGGGGTTTCTACCTTCTTTTCCGGCGCGATTCGGAATTTGGGCGGTACCGGAACCGGCGCTGGTTCGGCCTCTTCGAACTGGGGCAGGGGTGGCGGCTCGAGCACCGGGGTAGGGATTTGAATCTTTGGCGGCTGAGGGGGCGGCGGCGGCGCCATGGCGCGCACGTTGGTCTTCTCGCTTACCGTAATCAGATCCACCGGCACCGCGTGGCTTTCCTCGGAGACGTTCACCATGCGCGACCATGTGGCATAGGTGGCGGCGATGAGAAGGCCATGAAGCAGTATGGAAACCGCCAGGCCGGCGCGCGGACCTTTGGCGGTGGTTGGCCGGGCCGGGCGGGGGATCCGCCTAGTGTTTATCGTCTGGCTTTGGCTTGGCGACATCGGTCACGAGCCCGATATGGGTGAACCCCGCGCTGGCAAGAAGCCCCATCACCACCATGACCCGGCCATAATCAACGGTCTTGTCGCCACGCACGAAAATGCGCTGATCGTAGCCGTTGCGGGAGATGGCCTGAAGCTTCGGCACCAACGCATCCTCGCTCACCGCTTCCTTTTGCAGATAGATCTTTCCGTCTTTCGAAATGGTGACCGAAAGCGGCTCCTTGTCCTGGCCCAGTGCCGGCGCCTTGGTCTTGGGAAGATCGACCGGCACGCCCACCGTCAATAGTGGCGCGGTCACCATGAAGACGATCAAAAGAACCAGCATCACGTCCACGAAAGGCGTGACGTTGATCTCCGACAAAGGCCGGCGGCGGACGCGCCGTCCTCTCGACATGGTGGGCTGCATGACGGCCGGCATCAGCGGATCTTATCCTCCAATTGCCGCGACAGGATGGCGGAGAATTCGTCGGCGAAGGCTTCCAGGCGATTGGCATAGCGGCCGATCTCGTTGATGTAGCGGTTGTAGAAGATCACCGCCGGAACCGCCGCAAAAAGCCCCATGGCGGTGGCGAACAAGGCTTCGGCGATGCCGGGGGCCACCACCGCGAGGGTGGTATCGTGGCGGGCGGCGATGGCGCTGAAGGCATTCATGATGCCCCAGACGGTGCCGAACAGGCCGATGAACGGCGCCACCGAGCCGACGGTGGCAAGAAATCCCAATTGCCGCTCGATACCATCGGTCTCGCGCAGGATGGTCACGTTCATCGCCTTGTCTATGCGCTCCTTCACGCCTTGAAGCTGACCCTCGCGGGGATTGCCTCCTTCAAAGGCCCGCCGCCACTCGCGCAAGGCGGCCACGAACAGCGCGGCGAAGGGATGGTCATTGTGAGCGGTGAATTGCTGATAAAGCTCATCCAGCGACTGGCCCGACCAGAACATCTTCTCAAACCTGGCGGCCTTGCGCTTGAGGCTGCCAAAGGTGATGGCCTTGTTGATGATGATGGCCCATGACCAGAGCGATGCCAGAAGCAGAAGGACCATGACGGTCTTCACGATAACGCCGGCGCTCAAGAAGCTTTCCACAATGGAAAAGCCCCCGCCCAACCCACTCACCTGGCCGAGCCCCCCGATATCCACATTGGTCGTGGGAGCGGCGGCCGGCGCGGTCAGGGGCTGACTGGTGGCGGGTGGGCCGGTTGGTGCGGCTTTTGGGCCTTGCTGCGCCATTGCCGGCCCAATCATGAGCGCCAGGACGACAACAAGGAAAGGAGCCAGCATGCGCTTCCAGGTCATGGGACCACCTTGGTTTCCTTTAAGGCGCCGCGCGCAAGGCGAAGCGATGGCGGGGGAAAATGACCGAAGTTGGGCGTGCGACGCGGGAATCACTCTCAAGTATCCGTTTCTGCGAGAAAAGCTGTCAACAAGCGGCGGTGCTCCCCGGCCAAGCGGCGCGGTCTGCCCTTCAAGGTGACGATGCAAGCTTCGACCTCTCCTTCTACCAGCAAAGCTTGGCCGGCATAGATTTTCTGTGTCGCAGCAACGCGGGCGCCCGACATGGCGAGGAGTGCGGTGCGCACCGTCAGCGCATCGTCGAGACGGGCGGGCTTCAGGTAACGTATCCTGGCTTCGCGGATTGCCCAGGCGGTGGGCTCGCAGGCACTCAGATCCGCCATCCTTGCAACGCCGGCCAAGCGAAAAAATTCGGTACGCGCGCGCTCCATGTAGCGCAGATAATTGGCGTGATAGACCATCCCCGACAGATCGGTATCTTCGTAATAGACACGGATGGGCAGGACATGGATCTTGCCCTCGAAATATCCTTGGCCGTCCCGGCTCATTCGCTCCTGTCCGGAAAAAGGCCGATCTGGGCCGGATGGGCGGAAGGTACGGCCAAACCCAGATGGCCATAGGCTGCGGCCGTCAGCAGCCGGCCCCGCGGCGTCCGTTGCACCAGACCCTGTTGCATCAGGTAAGGCTCGACGATTTCCTCGATGGCGTCGCGCGCTTCGCCCAAAGCCGCGGCGATGGTTTCGATGCCCACCGGCCCACCGCCGAAATTCTCCGCGATCAGTTTGAGGTAGCGTTTATCGAACGCGTCCAGGCCCTTGTGATCCACCTCCAGCCGCGTTAGCGCCTGATCGGCGATCTTGGCATCCACTCTGACGTGGCCGGCGACCGACGCGAAATCTCGCACCCGCTTGAGCAGGCGTCCGGCGATGCGGGGCGTGCCCCGCGCGCGTCCGGCGATCTCGCGCGCCACGTCTTCGCTCAAATCGAAGCCCAGCACGCGCGCGCCCCGCGCCACGATCGAGCAAAGTTCGTCGGCAT
>JBOHKF010000312.1:0-8741 GCA_050729015.1 Rhizomicrobium sp.
CGCTTGAGCCACTCGCCGTTGGCATAGGTGTAAAAGTCGTTGCCGGGAATGACGGATTTGTCGATCGCGGCAAGGTCCACGCCATGGGTATCGGCATGCGCGGCAAGGATGAGGGCCGCGAGCGTGACCGAAAAGACGAGGACATATCTCATGAGTGACTCTCATCGACGGGGACACCCGTCTATAGAAGCGAGGTCCATTTTGCGGTGCAAGACACAAATTGGCGCCCAAAGGCTCGCAGCCGTCGTTCCAAAGGGCTAAAGAGTGGATAGAGGGGGCCGAATGAACCGCCGGGACAGGAAGGGGCAGGCAGTCATCGGGCTGAGAACATTGATGTTTCTGATGGTTCTCGGCATGCCTGCTTCAGCTGCGGCCGAGCAGTTTGCGGGCGATCTCGATCCCTGTCCGGAGGACAATTCCACGCGCGACAGCAAAGTGGGAGGGGGCGAGATTCTGGCCACCTTGTCGAATGGCATTCTCATCGTTCGGGGCGGTTTCGCAGGCTTTTCCTCTCCTGCCACCGCGGCCCATCTCAACCAGGGATTGGCGATGGGCGTGCCCGGTCCGGCGATCGGACAGATCCGTGTTGCTCATGCCATGAGCGGTGATGTGTCGGCACGGCTCAAGCTCACCGGCGCCGAGATTTCGGCCCTCAAGAATGGTGCGCTCTATATTCAGATAGACAGCGCGAAGGCGCCGAACGGCAACTCCTGGGCCTGGCTGCAGAAGGCGCCGTGAGGAACCGTTTCGGAAAATTGCTGTTGGTTGCCGCCCTTCTCGCTTTGGGTTCCGCGCAGGCTTCGCCGCCCGGCCCCTTCCTGGCCGATCAGGCCAGGGCGGGCCAAGGCGAATATCTGGAAAACTGCGCAGGCTGCCACGGCAACACGCTGCGGGGCGGAAACGATTCGCCCGCCCTTGCCGGAATCGGCTTCATGGAAAGCTGGGGGCAACGCAGCACCAAGGCGCTCTATCAATTCATTTCCACAACCATGCCAGTGGGAAACGCTGGAAACCTGAGCAGTGGCGCCTATGCCGACATCGTAGCCTTTCTTCTTAAGGCAAATGGGGCAAGCGCGGGACACGCGATTCTCGGTCCGGATACCGACGTGCGCATTGCCACGATCGCAAACGGGCAGGTGCCGTCTGAAATCGACAAAGGCCTGCCGCCTCCCGCAACCCGCGCGGTCACGCAGCGTCCCCGGCGTCACGGCCTCACCGTCACGGGCTCTCTCTCTCACTACACGCCGGTAAGCGAGGAGATGCTGATCCATCCCTCCGATGACGACTGGCTGATGTACCGACGGAATTACCAGGGCTGGAGCTACAGTCCGCTCGCCCAAATCAACCGCGGCAATGTAGGGACCCTCGCGCTCAAATGGGCGTGGGCCATGAATGAGGGCGGCGCCAGCGAAGTCACCCCCATCGTCCATGACGGAATCATCTTCCTGTCGAACACGTCGAACACGGTCCAGGCCCTTGATGGAAGGACCGGGGAGCTGATCTGGGAGAACCGTATCGGCCCGGACGCCACCGTCGCCTATGGGGGAACGCGCAGCCTGGCCCTCTTTGAGGACAGGGTCTATGTCGCCACCACCGACGCCAAACTTTACGCCCTCGACGCCCTGACGGGTCAAGTCATATGGCATGTGGAAATTGCCCCCCCGCCAAAAGGAGAGACCGGCGGAGTGATGGTGATCCACGGCAAGGTGCTGGTCGGTATGATGGGCTGCGACAATTACTCGACCGTCAATTGCCATATCAGCGCCTACGACGCCGAGACCGGCAAACAGGATTGGGCCTTCTACACCACGGCGCTCAGCGGGACGCCCGGCGGCAGCACCTGGAACGGTTTGCCCGACCGCTTCCGTGCCGGAACCGATACCTGGATTGCCGGCACCTACGATCCGGATTTGAACACAACCTATTGGGGCGTGGCGCAAGCCAAGCCGTGGATGCGCGCCAGCCGCAAGACGTATGGCGCCTCAGTGCTTTATTCCAATTCCACCTTGGCGCTCGATCCCGATACCGGCCGGCTCAAATGGTATTTCCAGCACATACCGGGCGAGTCCCTGGATCTGGACGAAGTGTTCGAGCGGGTGTTGATTGATCATGGCGCCGAAAAAAAGCCTGATGACCATCGGCAAGGACGGAATATTGTGGAAACTCGACCGGACCACGGGCAAATTCCTCGGGGAGAAGGAAACGTTGTTCCAGAACGTCTTCTCCAAGATCGACCTCAGGACGGGCCGGCTCGGCTATCGGCCGGACATCGTCAACCAGAAAACCGGCCAGTGGATCGCTTCCTGCCCCGGGCCGGAAGGCGGCCATGACTGGCAGGCGATGAGTTATAATCCGCCTACCGACCTTCTCGTCATCCCGTTAAGCCAAAGCTGCATTCTAATGAACGGCCATGACGTGGACATGACTCTGGGCAGCGGCGGCACGGCAGCATCGGAGCTTTTCTATTTCATGCCGGGGACGCACCGCAATATGGGCAGGCTGGCCGCTTATCGCAGCAAGGACATGGCGGAAGCCTGGTCCTTTGAGCAGCGCGCGCCATTCTTGAGCGCGGTCCTCTCGACGAAAGGAGGGCTCGCTTTCGTGGGCGATTTCGACCGGGCGTTCAAGGCGGTGGATGTGGCGACCGGGAAGATTCTCTGGCAAACGCGCCTCGGCAATACGGTGCAAGGCTATCCCGTGAGTTTTGCCATTGATGGCAAGCAATATATCGCGGTCACCACCGGCCTCGGCGGGGGCAGCCCGGAGCAGAAGCCAACCACCCTGCTATCCCAAGTGCACCGGCCCTCGACCGGCCAGCAGCTTTATGTGTTTGCGCTGCCGAATTAGACGAGATCGCTATCGGCCAGATATATCGCCGCCAACCGCTCGAACCCTTGCTGGTCCCACGCGCTGAAGCGTGCAGGCTTGGCGCTGTCGAGATCCAGGACGCCCAGAACGCGATCGTCGCGGATCAAGGGAATCACCAGCTCCGACCGCGAGCGTGAGTCGCATGCGATGTGGCCGGAGAATGCCGCCACGTCATCCACCCGCAGGCTTTGGCGCCCTGCCGCGGCCGTCCCGCAAACCCCCTTGCCCAGGGCGATCCGCACGCAGGCAGGCGCCCCCTGAAACGGCCCCACCACCAGCGTGGTACCCTTTCGAAAATAAAAGCCCGCCCAATTCAGATCCGGCACGACATTGAAAATCAGCGCCGACATGTTGGCGGCGTTGGCGATTGCGTCGCGCTCGCCCTTGAGCAGTCCCTCCAACTGCCGCGCCAGGTCGGTGTAAAATTCAGGTGGATCGGCGCTGGAAATGGTGGCAGCTTCGAACATGTTTGTCTCTAGCAGCCTTTTCAAGCAACCGCACGATCCTTTCGCCGAAATAGGAACATCGTGGGGGGCGCGCACGCGGGCGCCGAAGCAGGCTGACGGTTCAAAAAGGGTCGCATGGCCGATCGCCGGTCCTTCCTTCTGTCCAGCGTTGCGGTTATCGGGGCCGGCACCCTGCCGGCGTGGGGGCAAGGGACCAATGGTCTCAAGCTGGGGCCACGCCGCGCCTTCTCGTTCGGCAGTCTCGCCGCCGAGGCGCAAGCCTTGGCCGCTCGTCCCTATGTGGTGCCGCCGCCTCTGCCCGCCAGCCTGCTCGACCGCATCGATTACGAGGCCTTGGGCAAGATCCATTTCGACACGGATTACGCCCTGTTCAGGGACGGACCGGGGCAATTTCCCGCCACCTTTTTTCTTCTTGGCAGATACTCGCGCACGCCGGCGCGCATGTACGTGGTGGAAGAGGCCGCCGAGGCCCGCGAGATCATTTACGATTCCGCGTATTTCGTGATGCCGCCCGGCAGCCCGGCGCACGTCTTGCCCGCAGGCGCCGGCTTTGGCGGCTTCCGCTTCCAGGAAAGCCGGCTTGGCGATCCGGCGATACGCGATTGGCGCACGAATGATTGGGTGGCATTCCAGGGCGCGTCCTATTTCCGCGCCATCGGCGAACTCTACGAATATGGCATCTCGGCCCGCGGCCTCACCGTCAATGTGGCGACGCCGGGCGTGCCCGAGGAATTTCCCGCCTTCACCCGCTTTTATTTCGAGACCCCCGCCGCGGTGACCGACCGCATGACGGTTTATGCCTTCCTGGAAGGGGCAAGCGTCGCGGGCGCCTATCGCTTCGTACTGGAGCGGACCAAGGCGGTCGTGATGGAGGTCGAGGCGCGAATCTTCCAGCGCGCCAACGCCACCATCGGCCTCACGCCGCTGACTTCGATGTATTGGTTTTCCGAGACCAAGAAACCGACGGCCATAGATTGGCGGCCCGAAGTCCACGATTCGGATGGCTTGGCAATGTGGGCGGGAAGCGGCGAACGCATCTGGCGGCCCCTCAACGATCCCAAGACGGTCGTCACCTCAAGTTTCGAGGACTCCAATCCGCGCGGCTTCGGCCTCTTTCAGCGCGACCGGGTCTTCGACCACTATCTCGACGGAGTGCATTACGAAAGACGACCCAGCTTGTGGGTCGAGCCCTTGGACAATTGGGGCGAGGGCAGCGTCGAACTGGTGGAAATTCCCACCGATGACGAGATCAATGACAATATCGTGGCCTACTGGCGATCCAGGACGCCATCGGGCGCCGGAAGCTCGCTCAGTCTGCGCTACCGCCTTTACTGGACCGCGAAGGAGCCCTTCCCGCCACCGCTGGCTGTCTGTGTCGCGACCAGGCTGGGGCGCGGCGGACAACCCGGCAAGCCCAGGCCCAAGGGCGTGACGAAATTCGTGGTCGAGTTTCTGGGAGGGCCGCTCAAGGGGCTTGCCTACGGGACCTTGCCAGAGGCGGTACTTTCAGCGCCCAGCGGCCGGTTTTCATACGTTTTTACCGAAGCCGTGCCCGATGGCGTGGACGGCCATTGGCGGGCCCAATTTGATTTCAGGGCCGCCAGCGCCGATCCGGTGGAGATGCGCCTTTATTTGCGGCTGGGGGGCCGAACCCTCACCGAAACCTGGCTTTACCAATATCATCCCATCGATTTCAATGCTTGAGTAGCAAGGCGAAGCGATTCTTCCGGCCATCGAGCAGCAATGCCCCAACTTCTCATTACCTTCGGCAACGCTTTTCTGCTGGTCTATGCGGGTCTCTTCCCCATCATCAACCCCATCGGCAGCGCGCCGCTCTTCCTCAGCCTCACGGAATTCTGCAACAGCGCCCAACGCAATGCCTTGATCATGAAAGTGGCTCTGAACAGTCTTCTTCTCCTTGCCGGCTCCATGTTCATCGGCTCCCATGTGCTGGAATTCTTCGGCATCAGCCTGCCCGTGGTCCGCATCGGCGGCGGACTGGTGGTCACCAGCTTCGGCTGGAAGCTTCTGAATTCGGATATGACACCGGACCAGATGCAAGCTCAAAGCGCGGGTGCAAGGAAATTGCCCGATTCCTTTTATCCGCTGACCATGCCATTGACCGTGGGTCCCGGCTCGATCGCGGTCGCGATCGGCCTGGGAAGTCAACGTCCCAAAGCTGCCGATTTGGAGGCGATGCTCTTGATCGGCGGCGCGGCGCTGGTCGGCGTCGTCGCCATCGCGATCACTGTCTATTTCTGTTACCGGTTCGCCGAACGCCTGGTTTCCATGCTGGGGCCCAGCGGCACCCACGTGGTGATCCGGCTCTGCGCCTTCATCCTGCTATGCATTGGAATTCAGATTCTCTGGAGCGGGTGGGCCGAGTTGTCGGCTCTCTCGCACTGAGGGCGAGGAATTTGCGTGGTCAACATGCGGCTGCAAAGCCGCCAGGGCGAGAAACTTCGCGGATTGAGCGACGGAAAACCGCTTGACGCTAGAAGTGCAGCGTCACGCCGGTGGAATAGACCCAAGGGGAGATATTGGCCGTCCCGTTAAAAGGCAGACCGTTGAAGGTGCCGGTGGCGTGGCTGGTGAGCCAGGCCTTCTTCACCTCGACAAACAGGCCGAGATTCTCCTCAAACATGATGTCGGTGCCCGCCTCGACTTCAGGCGAAAGGTCATTGCCAAGTTTGGCATTTTGAAGCGCCGCATCGTGGGTCGAAAAGATCACCAGGTAGCTGCCGCCCGCCCCCACATAGGGACGGAACATCCCGTCGTGGAACGGCTGATACTGAATGGTAAAGGCCGAGGGACCGAATGTGGTGGACTCAAGCTTGCCAACGCCGGCAATGCTGCCGCCGCCATAGACGCTGATCGCCGGGGGAAGGCCCACTGACAGCACCGCCGACCAATCGGGCATGAAGCTGTAACCCACTTCCAGCAAAGCGGTGAAGATATGGTGGTAGTGCAAGGCCGCGCCCGCCAGAGGTTGACCGCCAACGGTGGCGTCCAGGCCATCCAAATTCTGAAGCTCCGCTGCCCCGACCCGAAAGAACCAGGGACTGACGCCGTCGTCCGGACTGTCGGCCGCATAGGCCGGAAGCGCAACCACGGCCGCGCTCATCACAAAGCCGGCAAGGAGAAATTTCTTCATCGGGGCCCCTCTCAGGTTGGCCCCTGATGTAGCCATAGGGCGTTAATTTCCGGTTAATGATTTAAGCGACCGAGGCCATTGGAAGATTGGCGTCCGCCAAGGGCGGCGCAACCTCGCCCCCGGCGCCCTCCAACTGGGCCAGAGTGACCTTTCCGGCCTTCAAAGCCTGGTCTTCCGCCGTCGCCGCGACGGTGCATCGGGCGATGCGCTCCACCGTCTGAATGATGTCCTGTCCGGTATGGTTCGCCATCACTTGCAGGCGAAAGCGCGCCCGGCCTTTGGGGACGGCGGGAAATTCGACCAGATTGGCGAGCAGCCCCGCGCTTGGCAATCTGCGGCTCACCAGACGGGCCAGGCTCTCATGACCCATTTTCACGCAGACGATGGGAGAGGGGGCGCCGTAGGTCTCAAGATCTTGGCGTTCCAGGAAGGACCGCAGCATGATGATGTTGTTCATCAGCTTGCGCCTCAGGTCCCTGCCTTCCTCGGACTGCACGATGTCGAAGCATTTGCTCACGATCGCCGCCTGGGCAGGTGAAAGCGCGTTCGAGAAGGTGTTGGGCGAGCTGAAATAGCGCAGATATTCCTTCACCGCCCGCGAATTGGTGGCGACGAAGCCGCCGTTTGAGGCGAAGGTCTTGGAGAAGCTTCCCATCACCAGATCGATTTCGCCGGTCATGTCTTGCATGCCGATGTGCCCCCGCCCGTCCTCGCCCATCGCACCCAGGTCATGGGCAACGTCCACCATCAGGATCGCGTTGAACTTCCGCGCTGTTTCCTGCAGCAGGCGGAGGTCCGGCGTGTCGGAATCCATCGAGAACAGGCTTTCCGTCACCACCAGGATGCCGCCATCGCGGTCTTCGGCTCGGATGCGCGCGAGCTTTTCGCGCGCCATCTCAACGTCGTTATGACGGAAAAGGTGGATGTTGCGCGTCGCGGCGTGCGCTCCTTCCTGAAGACAGGCGTGCGAAAGCGCGTCAATGACGATGTGGTCGCTTGAGCGAACCAATCCCTTGATCAGGCCATAGCCGGCTGCCCAACCGGTCGAAAACAGGCTGACATGTTTTGCCTTGAGAAATTCGGCAATTTTCTTCTCGAGCCCCAGCGACAGGGAGGTGTTGCCCACCAAGGCCGGCGAACCCGCGCTGTGCACGCCGAATTCCCGGATCGTCCGGATTGCCGTCTCGACGATGGCCGGGTGGGAAGAAAGGCTCAGATAGTCCTGGGAGGCGAAATTCACCCCTTCGAACAGTTCGCCTTCGTCGGTGCGGGCCTGACAGCGCGCGTGCGGGCCCATTTCCGTGGAGCGGCCCAGCGGCCAAAGGCCCGCCCGGCGCCGCAATTGCTGCCAGTCGTAGAATGCTTCAACACGCTTGAGAAGATCACGCCCTGCGATAGTGCGAAAGTCGCGCATACTGCCCGAAAGGGCCGAGCCCAATAGATCGCTACTCATTACCCCACCTCACGCCGTTCTGGCTGTTGGCGGCAAGAGTACCTGGCAAGTTATATTAAATTGCTAAGAAGAATGATTACCGAGATGTTTTTCTATCTTCTCGATCAGCATGTTGAGAGCGATCGGCTTGGTCTCGAAGTCGCTGCACCCGGCCTCGATGCTCTTTCGCCGGTCGGTTTCCAGCGCATGGGCGGTCAAGGCGATAATCGGAACATTCTTGACGGTATCTTTGGTCTTGAGGATGCGGGTTGCCTCCCAGCCGTCCATTTCTCCCAGCGCCACATCCATCAGGATGACGTCCGGCCGATACGACAGTGCGGCTTCGATGCCGTTGGGACCGTCCACGGCACAAGCGACGTCGTAACCGCGCCGCTCCAGCCTCCGCTGCAGCATGTCGCGGTTCATTTCATTGTCCTCGACAATTAGAACTTTCGCCATCTCGAATCCTCAGGCCGCAGCCATGGTTGTTCCGGCAAGCGCCGGCGCCGCGGGAATCGCAATCACGAATACGCGATGATTCTCGACGTCGTTCTCCACGGAAATCCCGCCGCCGATGAATTGCGCGAATTTCAAGCCAAGCGCCAGCGAAATTCCCACCGCCCCATATTTGGTCGCGGTATGGTCCAAGCCATCGGAGAAAACGTCGAACAAGGTGTCCGGATTGACGTCATGGTCATGAACCTTGGGGTCGCGAATGCGGATCGTCACCTGTCCGCGCGCTACAACAATCGTGATCTCGATATCGCCGCGACTCTCGCTGCCGACGATGCCATTAAGGACGTGCTGGACCGTCTTTCCC
>JBOHKF010000313.1:0-3908 GCA_050729015.1 Rhizomicrobium sp.
GGATTTCGGCATCATGGGACGGCTCGATACCGACATGCGCCGGTTCATGGCGGGAACGCTGGCCGGCTTTCTGGCCCGGGACTACCGCAGGGTGGCGCAGCTTCACTACGACTTTGCCTTTGTTCCACCGCAGCATCCGGTAGAAATCTTCGCCCAAGCCCTGCGCGCCATTGGCGAACCTATCTTCGGCCACAGCGCGCGTGACGTGTCGATCGCCCGCCTATTGGCGCAACTGTTCGAGACGACCCGGCGGTTCGACATGCCGGCGCAACCGCAACTGGTGCTGATGCAGAAAACGATGGTGGTGGTGGAAGGGGTGGCGCGCAGCCTGGATCCCGATTTCGATATGTGGGAGGCGGCGCGCCCGGTCGCGGAGCGCTGGGTTTCGGACAATCTCGGCCCGGAGGCGCGGCTGGCGCGTGCCGCCGAAGGCGTGAGTGCGCTGGGCAAGCTGGCGGAAGATCTCCCCCAATTGGTTCGCAATGCCGAGCAGGTTTCGCAGATGGTGGCCGAAGGCGGGGTGAAGCTCCATCCCGACACGGCGCGCGAGATCGCCCGCCAGCAGGACCGCAACGGGCGCCCCGCCAGGTTCGCGCTGCTGGCGCTTCTCGCCGTGCTCCTGATCGCGTTGTTATGGCGCTGGCACGGGAGTTTTTGAGCGGGAGGCGATATCTCGCCGGCCGGGAGCGGACAGCCAGGCAAAACGGCTGACCTGCGACACCGCCGCGACCAAGAGGCCAAAGGCAAGCCCCAGCCAGATTCCCAGTCCGCGCAGCTGAAGCACGAACCCCAGGAGCACGCACATGGGGGCGCCGGCCAGCCAATAGGAGCCGCCCGCGATCCACATCGGTCCGCGCGCGTCTTTCAATCCGCGCAGGCTCATTGACCCGGTCACTTGCAGCCCGTCCATCACCTGAAATCCGGCGGCGACATGAAGGAACGCGACGGCAAGCTTGAGAACGTCGCGGTTGGCGGCTGTGTCTGGGAGCCACAAAGTGGCGATGGCGCGGGAAAAGACAACCAGAAGCAGCGCCATGCACAGCATGAAAAGCGCGCCGAGGCCCATGGCCGTGAAGCCGGCCCGGCGCGCTCCACGGATGTCTCCCGCGCCAGCCGCCAGCCCGACCCGCACCGTGGCGGCAAGGCCGATGCCCAACGGCACCATGAAGGTCAGCGAAGGAATGGTCATGGCGATCTGATGGGCGGCCAAGGGCGCGATGCCGAAGGTGCCCATGGCGAGCGTGGCGGCGTTGAAAAGCGCGACTTCGAACAGCAAGGTGAACCCGATGGGAAGGCCCAAGTGGAACAGCTCCGCCAAGAAACGCCAATGCGGCCGGCGGAAACGATGCAGCAGTCGGTAATTCTTCAGTCCGCCGGTGGAAAGGGCAATGGCTCCCATTGCTGCGAAGGTAAAGAAATTGGAGCAGGAACTGGCAAGTCCGGATCCGACCAGCCCCAGCCGGGGCAGGCCGAAATGACCGAAGATCAGGGCATAGTCGCCAAGCGCGTTGAAAAGAATGGCAAGCCCCATCACGATTAGGGGAGCAACGGGCCGGCTGAGCGACGTGGCGAAATTCCTCAGCACCTGGAAGGCCAGGGAAAAGGGGAGGCCGAGCGCCAGCGCCGCCACATAAAGGCCGGCGTCGGTGGCCAGCCGCGGTTCTTGATGCAGGAGGATGAGCGCCGGGCGGGTGAAGAAAAGGGCCGCCAACAGAAGCGGCGAAATCAGGACCACCGACCACAGACCCATCCGGGCCACCAGCCGGACTTCTCTTTGGTCGCGTGATTTTCTTGACCCACCATGCCGCCCCACCACATGGGCGATCATGGGTGACACGGCCGAGACCGGGCCTGAGCCCAGGAGCCAGGTGAAGACGTATACGGAATTGCCGATGGCGCCCGCCGCCAGGGCCTCCTTGCTGAAATGTCCCAGCATCACGGTGTCGGTGGCGAGAAGGATCATCTGGGCGAGCTGGGTCGCCGCCATCGGCAGGCCCAAACGCATCAAGGCGCGGGCTTCGGCGAGGAAACCCGGCAGGCGGCTCGCCCGGGGGCCGGGATCGCTCATGTCCAACCCTGTGTCCATGGGATCGGATTTTACGCAATTTGCATGACAACGGAACGCAATGCCGTCATGACAGGCGCGAATGAAGACTCTCAATATCGCCCATCGGGGAGGGGCATGGCTGCGGCCGGAAAATACGCTTTCGGCCTTCCGCCACGCGCTTGAGATCGGCGCCGACGGCGCCGAACTCGATGTCCAGCTTTCTCAGGACGGCGTGGCCGTGGTGCATCACGACTACCGGCTCAATCCGGAATTCGCCCGAAAGGAGGGGCAATGGCTTGCCGGGCCGGGTCCGCCCATCAAGGCAATGTCTTTTGCCGAGCTCGGTCTTATGGATATCGGCCGGCCCGCCCCGGGAAGCGATTATGCCCGGCTTCATGCCGACCTGATCCCACAGGACGGCGAACGGATCCCTTCGCTCAAGGAGCTGGCCGCAACTCTCCCCCGGTCATTTCTCCTGCTGGTCGAGTTGAAATCCTCGACCGATCCGGACTCCTCCGACCCCATTGTCTTGGCCGATGCGGCGTTCCAGGCGATGAAGGATCGACTGGCGCGCACCATCTTCGTGGGATTCGATTGGCGGGGGCTGGCGCGCCTCAAACGCACCCATCCCATGGCGCGCTCCTGGTTCACCACCGACAAATTGCAAGGCGATGCGATTGCCGTCCTTGACCTTATCAAGGCGGCTGGGGGGGATGGCTGGTTTGCCAGCCACCAGGACATCTGCCCGAAGACGATCGCGGCAGCGCGCTGCCGCGGACTTGCCGTCGGCGCATGGACCATCGACGAAGCCGAGGAAATGCGGCGTCTGGCAGACCTCAAACTCGACGCCATCTGTACGGACCGGCCTGATCTTTTGAAATCCATCCTCGGTCGCGAAGCGGGCCCAATTTCATAATCCCTCGAACAGCGCCGTCGAGAGGTAGCGTTCCGCGAAAGAGGGTACCACCGCAACGATCGTCATGCCCTTGTTTTCCTGGCGCGCGCCCACCTCCAAGGCGGCGGCGATGGCGGCGCCGGAGGAGATTCCCACCGGAATGCCTTCCAGCTTCGCTGTCTGGCGCGCGGTTTCGAGGGCCGTCTCGTTGGAAATGGTGACGATCTCGTCGATCACCTTGCGGTCGAGAATTGCGGGCACGAAGCCCGCGCCCAGACCTTGAATCTTGTGGGGCCCGGGATCTCCCCCGGAAAGAACCGCGCTGTCCTCCGGCTCGACGGCGATCATCTTGAGCGAAGGCTTTCGCGCTTTCAGCACTTGGCCGACGCCGGTGATGGTCCCTCCGGTGCCGACGCCGGAGATCACAATGTCGACCGTGCCTTCGGTGTCGTTCCAGATTTCCTCGGCGGTGGTGGTGCGGTGGATGTCGGGATTGGCGGGATTCTCGAATTGCTGGGGGATCGCCGCGTCGGGGATCTGCTTCAGCAATTGCTTGGCGCGGGCGATGGCGCCTTTCATGCCTTTGGCAGCGTCCGTCAATTCCAGTTCCGCGCCCAGGATCAAGAGCATCTTGCGCCGCTCCTCCGACATGGATTCGGGCATCACCAGGACCAGCCGGTAGCCCTTGGCGGCGGCGACGAAGGCCAGCGCAATGCCGGTATTGCCGCTGGTGGGCTCGATCAGGGTGGTCTTACCCGGCCGGATGCGCCCCGCCTTTTCCATGGCCTCGACCATGGCGACGCCGATCCTGTCCTTCACCGAAGCGAGCGGATTGAAGAATTCCAGCTTGAGCAGAATGTCGGCCTTGGCCCCGGCGTCTTTCGCCATGCGATGAATGCGCACCAGCGGGGTGTCACCAATGGTTTCGGTGATGGAATTATAGACGCGGCCGCGGCCGGGTTTTCC
>JBOHKF010000314.1:0-2636 GCA_050729015.1 Rhizomicrobium sp.
CCCTGGTGCAGGCGGCGCTGGGCGGTCTCTCCGACGACAAGGTGGTGATCCATCAGACCCGCGCGGGGGGCGGCTTCGGCCGCCGCTTGATGAACGATTACATGGTGGAAGCCGCGGTGATCGCCAAGCGCGTCAACGGTCCGGTGAAGGTGCAATGGACGCGGGAAGACGATTTCATCCATGATTTCTTCCGTCCCGCCGGCTATCACGCGTTCAAGGGCGCGATCGACAAGAACGGCCATCTGGATGCGTGGCAGGAGCATTTCATCACCTTCACCGCAAATGGAAAAAAGCCGGTATCGGGTGGCAATTATTCCGGCTTTCTCACCTACTCGACCAAGGCGCCCAACCTGCGCCGGGGCGTCACCATGATGCCGCTCAAAATTCCCACTGGGCCCTGGCGCGCGCCCGGCGACAACGCCCAGGTCTTCGCCCAGCAGAGCTTCACCCATGAGCTCGCGTTGGCCTCGGGCCGCGATCATGTGCAATTCCTTCTCGACGCGGTGAACCGTGATGTGCCGGCGCTCGCGCCGAAAAGTCCGAAAGTGAATTTCAGTCCCGCGCGGGCCTCGGGTGTGATCAAGCTCTGTGCCGAGAAAGCGGGCTGGGGCAAGACGCTGCCCAAGGGCAGCGGACTGGGCTTCGCCTGGTGCTATTCCCACTCCGGGCACGTGGCGCAGGCGATCGAGATCAGCGTCGATTCCCAGAAGCGGATCACGGTGCACCGGATCGTGGTGGCGGCCGACATTGGTCCCATCGTGGATATGGCGGGTGCCGAATCCCAGGCGCAAGGCGCTTCGATTGACGGAATTTCCACCGCCGTGGGGCTCCAGATCGCCATCGAGAAGGGGCGCATTCAGCAACAAAACTATAATGCCTATCCGATTCTCAGAATGCCATTCGCGCCGCACCTGATTGAGGCCTATTTCATTCAATCGGAGAATCCGCCGACCGGCTTTGGCGAGCCTGCTCTGCCGGCCATAGCGCCTGCGCTTGGCAATGCCATTTTTGCCGCCACCGGCGAGCGTCTACGCAGCATGCCGTTCCGCAACATGGGCTATTCGATGGCCGAGATCGCGGTGCCGGTGTAGGCGGCAAAGCGGCCGACGGTTTTTCTTGGCGTGTGAGCGGCCATGGGTGAGCGGGCCGCCCGTCGCTGGCGGCCGGATTGCCCTTAGACAAGGGGCACGGGGCTGCTAAGCTGCCTTTCGCGATAAGGGTTGGGAGGATTCGGATGAGTTTTCTGGATAATTTTGCGCCGTACATAAAAGGCATTCTGCGCATCGTGATCGGCCTTTTGTTCCTGGAGCATGGCCTGAACAAGATGGTTCACTTTCCCATGGCGGCCGGCGCCACGATGCACGCTTATAACCTGATGTCCTTCCCGGTGGGCCCCGCGGGTGTGATCGAAGTGGTCGCGGGCGCGCTTATCGTGCTGGGTCTGTTCAGCCGCTATGCGGCATTCATCGCTTCGGGGGAAATGGCCTTCGCCTATTTCCTTGAACATTTTCCGGCAAGCCCGTTTCCGCTTCTCAATGGTGGGGGCGAAGCGATCTGCTTTTGCTTTATCTTTCTCTATCTCGCCGCGACCGGACCGGGCCCCTTCGCGGTCAACCAGAAGTAAGACCGCGATAGTTAGCGCACTTAAGAGACCGTCACGGTCAACTCTGGCGCGCTCGGATGAGGCCTTGCACCTGTATGGCGGCCTTGATCGAGGGGACGCGCCCTACAAACAAATAGGCGTCGGCGGCAGGGGAGAAGCGTTTGGAACATATCGTGTTCCTGGATCGGGGTACCATCGCCCCCCAAATCAGGATGGGAAAACCGTCATTCCCGCATACCCTCGAAGAGTATGACCAGACTGCTCATTCGAAAGTCGTGGAGCGGGCAAGGAATGCGACCATCCTGATCAACAACAAGGTCGAACTTTCGGCCGATGTTCTGGCGCAATTGAAAGATCTGCGCCTGATCGCCATCGCCGCGACCGGCACCGACTGCGTGGACAAGAAATTCTGTTCCAACCATGCCGTCGCGGTCTCCAACATCCGCGGCTATGCGGCGAACACGGTGCCGGAACATACGATGGCCCTGATCCTGGCACTCCAGCGCAACCTTGTGGCCTATCGGCAGGACGTTCTCGACGGCGAGTGGCAGAAGTCGGGACAGTTCTGCTTTTTCAACCACCCGATTCACGACCTCAAGGGCAAGAAACTTGGCATCATCGGCGAGGGCGTGCTTGGTCAGAGCGTGGCGACCCTTGCCCGCGGCTTCGGAATGACGGTCATGTTCGCAGCCCACAGGGGCCGCAGCGGCCTTGGTCCGCTCTACACGCCATGGGACGAAATTCTTGAAACCAGCGATGTGATCACCCTCCACAGTCCCCTGATACCGGCCACCCGCAACCTGATCGCCTATCCGGAATTCCTGCGCATGAAGCGCCGGCCCATCCTGATCAACACCGCCCGTGGCGGCCTAGTCTCGGAGGAGGATTTGGAGCGGGCGCTCGATGAGGGCCTGATTTCCGGCGCGGGCTTCGACGTGACAATGCCCGAGCCGCCTCAGCCGGACAGCGTGATCATGCGCATCGCCAGAAGGCCCAATGTGATCGTCACGCCGCACCTTGCCTGGGCCAGCGA
>JBOHKF010000315.1:0-2032 GCA_050729015.1 Rhizomicrobium sp.
AGATTGTCGGCCGCTCCATTCTCACCTTGATCCCGTCCGATCGCTATCGGGAGGAAGAAAGAATTCTTGCAAGCGTCCGCAGCGGCCGGCGCATCGAGCATTACGAGACGGTGCGGCAGAGGAAGGATGGCAGCCTGGTCGAAGTCTCAATCACCGTTTCGCCCGTCAAGTCGCCCGAGGGGGGCGTGATCGGTGCTTCCAAGATCGCCCGCGATATCGGCGAGAGAAAGCGCGCCGAGGCGACCAGGGATTTGCTGCTGCACGAGATCAAGCACCGGGTGAAGAACATATTGAGCAACGTGCAGGCGATGGCGAGCCAGACTTTCCGCACCGGTCCGCCTCAGGAGCGCGACGCATTCACGGCGCGGCTGAGAGCGCTTGCAGATGCCCATGACATCCTTACCCAGCGGGACTGGCAGGGGGGCGCCGTGGACGAAGTGGTGGGGCGGGCGCTGCGCCCTTTCGGCTACGGGCGTACCGAACGGATCAAGGCCGCCGGTCCCGCTCTTCTCATGGATCCCAACAACGCGCTGCTGCTCTCCATGTTGCTGCACGAACTCGGCACCAATGCCGTCAAATATGGCGCGCTCTCCAATGCCACAGGCAGCGTACACCTCGACTGGAGTTTGGAAAGCGCAGGCAAGGAAAGACGGCTGGCGCTCAACTGGACGGAACGGGGCGGTCCGCCCGTAAGCCCGCCCACGAATAAGGGCTTTGGCTCGCGCCTGATCGCCCATGCGCTTACGGCGGAGCATGGCGATGCAAAAATGGACTACACACCGGGTGGGCTTGTCTGCACCCTGCATATGATTTTGGCAACGTAGCTGCGCGAATTGGCGGAGCCGGGCCCTTATCGCCCTTGATGGCGGAAGAAGCGGCCTTTTGGCATCTTCTGGTTGTGACTCTGATTGAAGCGCGTCCACATGGGAGCCTCCGGTTTGCCGGCCTGGGGCAAGGAGGCTCGGGGTCCGGAGGACGAGGGTTTGTCCCCGCCAGCAGCCGCGCCTTCCTGGGCTGGCCGAGGCGTAGCCGATTGCTCAAGGGGCGCGGCGGCCGCGGCTTCCGGCAGCTTGGCTTCGGGCGCCTTGGCGGTCCTGGCAGCAGGCTTGGCGCGGGTCCCGGATTTGGCCGGAGAGCCGGTTTTTGCAGGTTTGGCGGCTCCGGCGCCGGGTTTGGCCTTGACGGTTTTGGCCTTGAGCATGGCATTTCCTTTGGCAGTGTCTTCGCCACAAAATATATACCGAAAGCGGGTCGGCCGCGATCATTTTCACTTTCCCGGGCCGGGCCCGGATCGGTCGGCTACAACTCCGCGCGCCCGCCGTCCACGATCATCTCGGCCCCGAGCATATAGCTCGAGGCGTCGCTGGCCAGAAACAGAGCCGCATTGGCGATGTCGTCGGCGGTGCCCATGCGGCCTGCCGGAATGGTGCTGGATGTGGCTTGCCGGTATGCCTCGAACTCTTCATCGCTGCGCGCCCCTTTGTGCAGCGGCGTGATGATCGAGCCGGGACTTATTGCATTGACCCGGATTTTCCTTTCTGCAAGCTCCGCCGCGAACGTCCGTGTCAGTGAACGGACGGCGGCTTTGCTGGCAGAAAGGATGCCGCGCCCCGGGACGCCCTTCTGGTCGAGCCAGGAGGTGTTCAGGATGATGGAGCTTCCCGGCGGCATCAGCGGCACCACCGCCTGCACCGAAAAGAACACGCCCTTGACGTTCACATCCATCAGCTTGGTGTAGGCGGCTTCGTCGGTTGCGCCGATGGGCGTGCCCAGCGCCGTCCCGGCATTGGCGAAAAAAATGTCGAGCTTGCCAAATGCGGTCTTTGCTTCATCGGCCATGCGCGTCATGTCGGCCAGGACACGGACATCGGCTTTGATGGTGACGGCTTTGCCCGAGAGTGCCGCCTTGGCGCGATCGAGTTTGGCCGCATCGGTGCCGGTGATGGCGACCCTGGCGCCATGCTCCTGGAACAGCTTGGCGGTGGCCAGCCCGATGCCGCTCGAGCCTCCGGTGATCAGGGCGGTCTTTCCC
>JBOHKF010000316.1:0-4943 GCA_050729015.1 Rhizomicrobium sp.
CTCGTGGCCGCCGCGGTGGCGTCGCTGACTCCCGAGCGCGTCGCCATCGTGGATGACCGGGGCACTCTTCTCGCCGGAGGCGACGGAAGGACCGGACCCGATGCCGACGCCGCAGGCGAAGAACAGAACACCACGGGTTATGAAGACCGGCTGCGCCAACGCCTGGAGTCGATTGTCGCCAGTGTCGTGGGCCCGGGTCATGTGCGGGTCCAGGTGGCCGCAGACATGAATTACGACCGCACCTCCACCACCCAGGAGAGCTACGACCCCGACTCCAAGGTGGTGCGGTCCACTCAGACTGTCGAGCAGAACGCCTCGGATTCGGCCGGCGGCAGCCAGGCTGCGGTTTCGGTCGCCAACGCGCTTCCCGGCGGCAACGCCAACAGCGCCGGCGGCGACGCCGGCAAGTCGGTCTCCGGCCGCACCGAAGAAACCACCAACTACGAGATTTCCAAGAAGGTCACCACCTCGACGCAAGACGGGGGCGAGGTCAAACGCCTGTCGGTGGCCGTGGTGGTGGACGGCACCCTGACCGGCGACGGCCCCCACCCCATCTATCGGCCGCGCTCCCCGGCCGAGATGGCCAAGATCACCAGCCTGGTCAGGTCCGCCATGGGTTTCGAAGCCGCCCGCGGCGACCAGGTGCAAGTCACCAACATGCAATTCGCCCGGGTTGACATGGCGGATGCCCCGCCCGCAGCGCAGCCATTCCTGGGCCTCGACGGCGCCTATTGGTTCAAGATCATCGAGGCCGCCATCCTGTGCGTCACCGCGCTTCTGCTCGGGCTGTTCGTGGCGCGACCCTTGATCAACCGCATGTTCGCGCCCGCGGCGCCGTTTCAGCCGGCGCAGCTTGCGAGTGCCGCGCCATTCGTCGCTTCTTTGCCGGCTCCCGCCGCCGCCATCACCGAACCTGGCGGCGGCCAACCGGTGCAAATCCTGCCTCCGCCTCAACCCAACATCGACTTGAGCCGCATCGAGGGACAGGTGCGTGAGTCCTCCGTCAAAAAAATCGGTGAAGTGGTCAACGCCCATCCCGAGGAAGCCCTGGCGATCATCCGCACCTGGCTGCATCAACCGGTCTGATCGTGGCCAAGAGCGCAAAACCCGCCGTCAGAGAGGATGTCAGGTCGCTTTCCGGGGCGGAACGGGCGGCCATCATCATGCTGTCGCTTGGTGAAGAACACTCCGCCAAGATCTGGGCGATGATGGACGAAGAGGAGGTCAAGGAAGTTTCCCAGGTGATGTCGAATCTGGGTTCCATCTCCTCCGCGGTGATCGAGAAGCTGCTGGTGGAATTCGTTTCGCAAATGTCCGGCACCGGCTCGCTGATGGGCTCTTACGAGTCCACGGAGAGATTGATCGCCCGCTTCATGCCGCAGGACAAAGTGACCCAAATCATGGAGGAGATCCGCGGTCCCGCCGGTCGCACCATGTGGGACAAGCTTGCCAACGTCAATGAAAGCGTGCTCGCCAACTATCTCAAGAACGAGTATCCGCAAACCGTCTCGGTGGTCCTTTCCAAAATCAAGCCGGAGCACGCGGCGCGGGTGCTGGGGGCCCTGCCCGAGGAATTTGCGCTGGAAGTGATCCAGCGCATGCTACGAATGGAAAGCGTGCAGAAGGACATACTCGACAAGGTCGAGCAGACCCTGCGGGTCGAATTCATGTCCAATCTGGCACGCACCGCCAAGCGCGACGCCCATGAGCACATGGCGGAAATCTTCAACAATTTCGATCGCCAGACCGAAAGCCGGTTCATCACCTCGCTCGAGGAACGCGCCCGGGACTCCGCCGAACGCATCAAGGCGTTGATGTTCACCTTCGAGGATCTCGCCAAGCTCGATCCGGGCTCCATCCAGACGTTGCTGCGCCATATCGAGAAGGACAAGCTGGGCTTGGCGCTCAAGGGCGCTACCGACGGCCTGCGCGATGTGTTTTTCTCCAACATGAGCGAACGAGCCGGCAAAATCCTGCGCGAGGACATGGAGGCGATGGGCCCGGTCAGGCTCAAGGATGTGGATGAGGCGCAGATGCGCATGGTGAACGTGGCCAAGGACCTGGCCAACAAGGGCGAGATCATGATCGCCGGCGGCATGGGCGAAGACGAGTTGGTCTACTGATGCAAAACAAGGAGACGCGGAAATTCACGTTCGACACCGAGTTCCGCGGCGAAGCCGACCTGGTGTCGGAAGCGGCGCGGGTGCGCCAGAAAAGGACGCTTACCACCCGGGAAATCGAGGCGCTGTGCGCCAGCGCCCGGGACAAGGCCACCGAGGCCGCTTCGGTGCGCGCGGTCGAGGATGTCGAACGCACGATCGCCGCCATGGTGATTGCGGTGAGAGCCGCCCTCGATCAGAGCCGTGCCGAAATCGAGGCCATACGGACCGATGTCGCCCTGATCGCGCTTTCTGCCGCCCGAAAGATTGCGTTCGCCGCGGTCGCCGCCGCTCCCGCGGGCGAAGTCGAGCAGGCGTTGCGCGAGGCCATGCGCCAGGCCCTGGGCGAGCCCCGCATCACTTTGCGGGCGGGGCCGGAGGCGATCGCCGCCCTGGAGGGCAGAATATCCGCCATCACGCATGACGAAGGCTATGAGGGCCGAGTGATACTCGCCGCCGATCCTGGGTGTGGGGGCGCGGACTGCCGCATCGAGTGGCGCGGCGGCGGCAGCGAACGCTGCCGGGAGGCGATCGAAACCGCCTTGGAAAGCTTGATCGCCCGCCATCTCTCCAACCCGCCCGAAGCCCCGAAAGGATAAGACATGTCCGGCACCGACAATGTGGACCTGCCCGAACTCAGCCAAGACACCCAACAAGCGGGACCGGCCGCGCTTTTGAACAGCGACGGCGCCGCCGGCGAGGCGCCCAAACATTCGGCCCAAGACCTGGAAGCGGTGTTCGACGTGCCGGTTACGGTGTCAGCGATCCTGGGAAAGAGCGCGATGGAAGTGAGTCATCTGCTCAAGCTGGGAAGAGGCACCGTGATCGAACTCGACCGCAAGGTTGGCGAGGCCATAGACATTTACGTGAACGACCGACTGGTGGCGCGCGGAGAAGTTGTGCTGGTGGAAGACCGACTGGGCGTGACCATGACGGAAATCATCAAGGCCGGACAATCCTGAGGCGGCATTCCAAGGCATAGAGGAAACTCCCATGCGTCTTCTCATCGTCGGCAACCTCAACGGGCAGATCGGCCAAGCCACCAAGATCGCCATGGAGCGGGGCGCCAAAGTGTCCCATGCGGGTTCCATCGCCCAGGCACTGGATATCTTGCGCGGCGGAGTGGGCGCGGATCTGGTCTTCTGCGACGTGACCTTGGAGATCGCCGCCCTGGTCCGCGGTCTCGCTGCCGAGCGCATCTGCACCCCGGTGGTGGCCTGCGGAATCGGTTCCGATACCAGGCGCGCGGTGGACGCAATCCGTGCCGGCGCCAAAGAGTATCTGCCACTTCCCGCCGACGCCGAACTGATCGCCGCCATGCTGGCGGCGGTGTCCGACGAAACCCATCAACTGGTCCATGAAGACGAGGCGATGGACGCCGTGCTGCGCTTGGCCGACCAGATCGCCGGGAGCGAAGCCTCGATTCTGATCACCGGCGAGAGCGGCACGGGCAAGGAAGTGCTGGCGCGTTATGTCCACCGTAAATCCGCGCGCGCCGACAAGTCCTTCATCTCGGTGAATTGCGCGGCCATTCCCGAAAACCTGCTGGAGTCCGAATTGTTCGGCCATGAGAAGGGCGCCTTTACCGGCGCCATCGCCCGGCGGATCGGCAAATTCGAGGAGGCCAATGGCGGCACCCTGCTGTTGGATGAGATCAGCGAGATGGACGGCCGCCTCCAGGCCAAATTGCTGCGCGCGATCCAGGAACGCGAAATCGACCGGGTCGGCGGCAGCAAGCCGGTCAAGGTGGATATCCGCATCATCGCCACCTCCAATCGCGACCTCGCGGACGCGGTCAAACACGGCAGCTTTCGCGAAGATCTTCTCTACCGTCTCAATGTGGTCAATCTCCGGCTTCCCGCGTTGCGCGAACGGCCAAAGGATATCCGCGCCCTTTCCCAGCACTTCACTCGAAAATATGCCGCGGCCAACGGGGTGCCTTTCCGTCCCTTGGCCTTCGCTACGGAACGGGTGCTGCTTTCCCACCCGTGGCGCGGCAATGTGCGCGAACTGGAAAACACCATTCATCGCGCCGTGCTTTTGAGCAGCGGCGCGGAGATCGCCCCGGAAGCCATCCGCCTGCCCGATGGCACCCAGGTCGCAAGCCAGCCGCTTGCCGGCGGCTACATTTCGGTCGAGAGCGCGGTGGCCTCAGCCACGATTGCCGGCCGCACCCTGGTAGGGCGCACCGTGGCCGCGGTCGAGCGGGACCTGATTCTCGACACCCTGGACCATTGTCTAGGCAACCGCACCCATGCCGCCAACATCCTTGGCATCTCGATCCGGACTTTGCGCAACAAGCTTAAGGAATATGGCGATGCCGGTCTCTCCATCCCCGGCCATGGCGAACAACGGGCGGCTGGTTAGAGCAAGTTGAATGGCTGACATCGGCAGCGCAGGCTTGGCAGGCGGATTGGAATTTCTTCCCCGCCGCATCGGCGAATTCATCCGCAAGTCCGATCTGGGGCTGGCAATCGGAATCATGGCCATTTTGGTGGTCCTGATCCTGCCGCTGCCGACCTGGCTTCTGGACGTTTTGCTGGCCTTCTCGCTTTCCTTCTCCATCCTGATCCTGATGACGGCGGTCTTCATCCGCAAACCGCTGGAGTTCAGCTCCTTTCCAGCCGTCCTTTTGATCACCACCATGATGCGGCTGGCCCTGAACCTGGCCTCGACCCGCCTGATCCTGGCCCATGGCAATGAAGGCACGGATGCCGCCGGCTATGTGATCCAAGCTTTCGGCAAGCTGATCATGCAGGGCAATTTCGTGATCGGCCTGATCGT
>JBOHKF010000317.1:0-7860 GCA_050729015.1 Rhizomicrobium sp.
GGGCTGTCGTTGACGGAAATCGTCATCGCCAGGGTGGGCGGGTCTATGGGGGGCGCCGCAATCGGCTCTTCCACCGCAAGGTCGCAAATCGTATCGGCGACGGTCGCCGTCTCAAGTCCCGCAATCGCTACGATGTCGCCTGCTTCGGCGCGTTCCACCGGCACCCGCGCCAAGCCGCGAAAGGCGAGAAGCTTGGTGGCCCGGGCGCGCTCGATCGCCCCGCCGTGCAGGCTGAGCGCCTTGATCTGGCGGTTGACGGTGATGGCGCCCGACTCGATCCGGCCGGTGAGAACCCTGCCAAGGAAATTGTCGGCCTCCAGCGTGGTAACCAGCATCTTGAAGGGATGACCGTCACCGGCGAATGCTTGCGGTCCGGGGGCGGGCACGTCCTCGATGATACGGCGAAACAAGGGGGTCAGATCCTTGCGCTCGTCGTTCAGATCGTCCACCGCCCAGCCGGCGCGGCCCGACGCGAAGAGATAATGAAAATCGAGCTGGCTGTCGCTCGCTTCCAGCGCCAGGAACAGGTCGAAAATGGATTCCAGCGTTTCCAGGGGCTGGGCATCGGAACGATCGGTCTTGTTGACCACCACGATCGGCCTCAATCGCAGCTTGAGGGCCTTGGAAAGCACGAATTTGGTCTGCGGCATCACCGACTCCGCGGCATCCACAAGCAGCACCACGCCATCCACCATGGAGAGAATGCGCTCCACTTCGCCGCCGAAATCGGCGTGCCCGGGCGTGTCCACGATATTGACGCGGGTTCCCTGCCATTCGACCGAGGTGCATTTGGCCAGAATGGTAATCCCCCGCTCGCGCTCCTGATCGTTGGAGTCGAGCGCGCGCTCGGCCATGTGCTGGTTTTCCCTCACCGAGCCCGATTGCTTGAGGAGTTGGTCCACCAAGGTGGTCTTGCCATGGTCGACATGGGCGATGATGGCGATGTTCCGGATGTCCATGGTGCTTCAGCTTCGGCGCGGGGGCGCTTATAGACAGGAGCCGGTGCCCCCGCAATTCCAGGCGAGGGCGGGTGCCGGTCGTTACGTTGCAAGCCTCTCCCGGAACCTGTCGAACGGCCCGGCAAGCAGCAATCCTGCCGCGTAGCCGCCTATATGGGCCTGCCAGGCGATCATGCCTTTCTCGCCGCCAAGGCCGAAGCCGGTGAAGCCTGCCGCCACATTGATCGCAACCCAAATCACCGTGAAGATCACGATCTGGCGCGAGAAGATAGGCGCCAGGCGCGTTTGCCCCGTTCCCGGCGCCCAGGGCGCCTCGGTTGGCAGCAGACGCAAGCCGGCGCCCATCAGACCCGAGATGGCCCCCGAAGCACCAATGACAGGAATGGGCGAGCCCCAGTTGCAGAAAAGATGGACGGCAGCGGCCGCCACCCCCGAGACGGCGAAGAAGAGCAGAAACAACGGCCCGCCGAAGCGTCGGGCAACGATCGGGCCAAAGGCCAGAAGCCAAAGGCTGTTGATGGCGAGATGGGTGAAATTATTGTGGAGCGCCATGTAACTCAAAAAAGGAATGGCGCGGGCAAGAAATCCGCCCGGATCGAGGTTGTGGGATGCCAGGAAGGCATGACTGTAACGGGCGGGAATGAAAGCATATTCGTTGATTAGCCGGTCGGACAAGGGACCCGGAAGCGCGACCCGCGCCCCATGAGCCGCTGCCAGCAGCAGGATCAATCCCACCACCACGGCGGGTACGCGGAACATGGGCTGGCGGGTCCAGGGGTTGGACGGCTGGGATTGCAGGAAGGCCATTTCCTGTATCTAGGGAGTCCTTGGGTCCCTCCACAATGGCACCGCTTCGCGCACCCGTCATGCGCCTCCCGCGCCAAATGGAAGCATGCCGCAGATTTTTGCAATTTTTCCGACCTCGGCGTATGCCGCGCTTCATGTCCGAATTGCCGATCGACCTCGATGCGTTCGAAAGAGCGCCTTTGGCACGCCAACCTTTTGCGTATGCCATGGTGCCCCGTTTTGTGCGCGCCCAGGCGATGGCCGCGATCAATGCCGATTTTCCCCCCGTCACCCATTCGGGTTCCTTTCCCTTGCCCACGCTCCGGTACGGGCCCGCCTTCGCCCGATTGGTTGCAGCCATCGAAGGACCGGAATTCACCCGCGCGGTCGAGCGGAAATTCGGGCTGAACCTCGAAGGCCGTCCGACCATGGTGACGGCGCGAGGGGTATCGGCGGCGCGCGACGGGCAGATCCACACCGACAGCCGCACCAAGCTGGTCACGGTGCTGATCTATATGAATAATGACTGGGAGGCCCAGACCGGCCGCTTGCGGCTGTTACGGCGGCGGGACGATCTGGAAGACATGATCGCGGAAGTGCCGCCCGACCAAGGCACGCTGCTGATCTTCAAGAATGCGGCCAATGCCTGGCATGGCTTTCATCCCTTCGAGGGCCCAAGGCGCGTGATCCAGCTCAACTGGGTAACCGACAAAAGCGTGGTGTGGCGCGAGCAGACTCGCCATCGCGTGAGCGCGCTTTTCAAACGGCTGAAAGGAAAGCCGCCCGCATCCCGTCGCCTGTAAATCTTAAGAAGAGCGTGGCGGATAATCGTGCCACCGTCCGCCGCCATCGCGGATGCGATAGCCCTTGGGCGTTCGTCGCACGGTCCCAGAGTGCAGCGGCACCTTGCCGTAGCCACCGGGAAGGTCGAGCACATAGAGCGGCTGTGCCAAGCCCGAGATCCGGGCGCGCAGGTCCCGCACCAGGTCCAAACCCTCGTCGAGGCCGAGCCGGAAATGCGAAGTGCCGCGGGCGAGATCGGGATGGTGGAGATAATAAGGCTTTATTCCCGCTGCCACGAAATTGCGCATCAGTTTGGCCAAAATTTCCACATCGTCGTTGACACCTTTGAGCAGAACGCTCTGGCTGACCAGCGGCACCGGCGCGTGTCTGAGCCTGGCGATGGCGGCCTGCGCATCCAAGGTAAATTCGCGCGGATGGTTGGCATGGATCGCCACCCAGCTTTCGATGCCCGCAACACTTAGCGCCCCCGCCAGTTCGTCCGTCACCCGCTCGGGCGTCACCATGGGAACGCGCGTGTGCCAGCGCACGACCTTGACATGGCCCATATCGGCCAACGCCTTGCCCAACTGGCGCATGTGGCGCGGGCTTAAGGTGAAAGGATCGCCGCCGGTTACGATCACTTCCCAGATTTCCGGGTGGGCGTCGATGTAGGAAAGTGCGGCCGCCAACTCCGAAGGCTTGAGCGCGCCCTTGCCCGGACCCACCACTTCGCGGCGGAAGCAGAAGCGGCAATAAACCGGACAGGTATTGACCGGCTTGAGCAGCACCCGGTCGGGATGGCGGTGCACCACGCCTTTGACGGGTGAATACGCCTCGTCCGCGATGGGGTCCTCAAGTTCCTCGGCCCGCACCGTCAGTTCCGCGACATCGGGCAGAAATTGGCGGGCGATGGGATCTTGGGGATCGTCGCGATCGATCAATGCCTCAATTTGAGGCGACAGCGCTACCGCATATTTGCGGGCAACTTCATCGAGGCTCATGGCTCGGCGTCCACCAGCGGCAGAGAATGCTTGTCGCCGCGGATATTGGGAAGGAATGCGGTCAAAAGCCCGATCGCCGGCAGGAAGGCGCACACCTTAAAGACAAAGGCGATGCTGGTGAGATCGGCGAGCCAGCCCAGGACCGCGGCGCCGATGCCGCCCATGCCGAAGGAAAATCCGAAGAACAGCCCCGAAACCATGCCGACCCGGCCCGGCAGCAATTCCTGGGCGTACACCACGATGGCGGGAAAGGCCGAGGCCAGCACCACGCCGATGACCACCGAGAGAATGCTCGTCCAGAACAGGTCGGCATAGGGCAGAAGCAGCGTGAACGGCAGGATGCCCAGGATGGAAAGCCAGATCACATATTTGCGGCCAAACCGGTCGCCCAGAGGTCCGCCGGCCATGGTCCCGGCGGCGACCGCGCCCAGGAACAAAAACAGATGGACCTGCGCGCTGGCGATGGACACATGAAAGGTTTGGATCAAATAGAAGGTGTAATAGCTGGTGATGCTGGCCAGATAGAAATACTTGGAGAAGATCAGCATCAACAGGACGCCCATGGAGGTCCAGACTTTGGCGCGCGGAAGATCATGGCCCACATGGGTGGGCTGGGCGCGCATGCGTGCCAAGCCGTGGTGCTTGTACCACGTGCCCACATTGTAAAGAATCACAATTCCCAGAAGTGCCACGCTCGCCGCCCAGGCGATGGCGCCCTGTCCATAGCGCGCCACCAGGGCCGCCGCGAGCAGGGGACCGAGTGCCGAGCCGGTATTGCCGCCCACCTGAAAGAGGGATTGGGCGAGACCGTGGCGTCCGCCCGATGCCATGCGTGCGACCCGGCTCGACTCCGGATGGAAAACAGACGAGCCCACGCCGATCAGCATGGCTGCGATCAGGATCGCGCCATAGCTTCTGGCGACACTCAGAAGCAGAAGCCCCACCAGGGTCGCAACCATCCCCGTAGGAAGCGAATAAGGCCGGGGCTTGCGATCCGAGAGATATCCCACCCACGGCTGCAACAGAGACGCGGTGATCTGATAGATCAGGGTAATCATCCCGATCTGGGTGAAGTTGAGATGGAAATCGCCCTTGAGCGAAGGATAGATGGCCGGCAAAAGCGCCTGCATCATGTCGTTCAGCAGATGGCAGAAGCCGATTGCGAACAGCACCACGAAAGTGGTGTCCTGGGCTTTCTGGGCGGTGGTGTCGGTCATGGGGACGCGGAAAATGCCGCGGGCAGCAGGAATTTGCCATCCCCGCGGGCGCAGGACGGCTCTTCATGGATCGGGGGGCAGAGGCGTCCACAGGACGTCGTCGATATGGGGCGCGCCGGTCGCCAGCATCACCAGGCGATCGAAGCCCAGTGCAACGCCTGTGGCCTGCGGCATCCGTGCCAAGGCGGCCAGGAAGTCCTCGTCCATGGGATAGCGCTCGCCATAAAGGCGCTCCTTCTCCGCCATTTCGCTCTCGAAACGCGCCCGCTGTTCCCTGGGCTCGTTCAGTTCGCCAAAACCATTGGCAAGTTCCACGCCGCAGGCATATAGCTCGAATCGCTCCGAAAGGCGCGGATCGGACGGCTTGGCCCGCGCCAGTGCCGCCTCTGAGCGCGGATAATCGGTAAGGAGCGTGAGCCGGTCCGCGCCCAGTCGCGGCTCGACCATCGCCGTCAGCACTTTGGAGAAAATATCGGACCAGCCGTCATGGTCCGCGACCGAAAAGCCCGCGCGCCGGGCCCGGGTGGCGAGAAGATCGCGGTCGCCAATGCCGCTTTCGTCGAGCGTGTCCATCAAATCCATGCCGGCATGGATTTGAAAGGCGTGGGCGACGCTGATCCGCTCGGCGGGCCGGAAAGGATCGCAGGTGCGCCCGCGGTGGCGGAGCATCCCGGTTGGCGCGGTTTGCGCAGCCAGACGCGTGAGGGCCAGCGTGTCTTCCATTGCTTGTTCCACCGCTTCCTTCGCCCGGTACCATTCCAGCATGGTAAACTCCGGCGCATGAAGGCGGCCACGCTCCCGGTTGCGGAAGACGCGCGCAAACTCGAAGATCCGCAACTCTCCCGCGGCCAGCAATTTCTTGGCGGCAAATTCGGGCGAGGTGTGGAGGTAAAGCCTCTCTCTACTTCCGTCGCTGCGGATTCGTTCCGTGGCGAAGGCATGGAGATGGGCTTCGTTGCCCGGAGACGCTGCCAGCGCCCCGCATTCCACTTCCACGAAGCAATGCCCCTCGAACCAGCGGCGCAAAGCCTGCTTGATCCGGCCCCGCAACAGCAGGAGCGGTCGGCGGCCGGCATGGACTTCCGCATTCCACCAAGACATTTGTCTTACCGCCCCCCTCCTGCTAAAGACCCGGCCCGGCGGCCGAACCGTCGCTAAGCGACAGCGAAAAGCAGAGGTTTTCCGTGGTCTCGGTTATCGCCAGCTCGGTGCGCAAAGGCAACGTGCTTGAGCGCGACGGCAAGCTCTATCTGGTGCTGACCGCCGAGAATATTCATCCCGGCAAGGGCACCCCGGTCACCCATCTGGAAATGCGCCGCATCGCCGACGGGGTGAAGACGGTGGAGCGCCTGAGGACGACCGACAGCGTGGAAAAGGCCTTCATCGAACAAAAGACCTATCAATATCTTTATCATGACGGCGACAATTACGTTTTCATGCAGCCGGAGACTTTCGACCAGGTAGCGGTGGGTTCCGACGTGATCGGCGATCGCTCGCCCTATCTCACCGAGAACATGGACGTCCAGTTGCAAAGCTTCGAGGGCCGACCCATCGCCATCGAAATTCCGCAGCGTGCCATTTTCGAAGTGGTCGAGACGGAGCCCGCGATGAGGGGCCAGACCGCGTCCGGCTCGTTCAAGCCCGCGCTTCTCTCCAATGGCGTGCGCACCATGGTCCCCGCCCATGTCGCCGCCGGCACCCGGATCGTGGTGATGACGGGGGACGGCTCCTACGTGGAGCGGGCCAAGGACTGACGACATGGAATCCGCGACGCTTCCTGGATCCTCCCAGTGATGATCCTAATCATGATCCAAGGCGGCGGGGCTTACGCTTGTGTCAAGCGCGGCGCCCCCAAGGAACGGATTTCCGCCATATATTTACACCGTCGGTCAGGCGAACCCTCTGCCCTTGGCCCGCGCGCCCGTGCTAAGCTCCGCGGCGTCAGGCTTAGGAGAGATCGTCATGAAGGCATTGCTGTTGGGATTGGCATTCAGCGCGCTGTTCGCCGCGCCGTCATTCGCCGCCTTGAAAGTGGGCGATACCGCGCCCGACTTCACGGCTACCGCCAGCCTGGCCGGCAAGGACTTCACCTTCCATCTTTATGACGCCCTCAAGAAGGGGCCGGCGGTCGTTTATTTTTATCCTTCCGCCTACACCGGGGGCTGCGATCTGGAAGCCCATACCTTTGCCGATAACAAAGACGCGTTCGTCAGCGCGGGCGCCAGCATCATCGGAGTTTCAGCCGATAATCTGCAACGGCTCAACCATTTCTCTGCCGACCCCAATTTCTGCGCCGGAAAATTCCCGGTGGCCTCCGATGAAAGCCTGACCATCGCCAAGTCCTACGACCTTCAGACCACGCCGGCCCAGCCGGGCGCCAAGGACGTCCGGGGCGTTGTGATCGGCCACGGTTTCATCGAGCGCGTAACCTTCGTGGTGGGCACGAACCACAAGATCATGGCGGTGATGTCGTCCAAGGCCGACAAGCTCACCCCCGACCAGCATGTGACCAAGTCGCTTGCCATGGTCGAGCAAATGGCGGCGAAATAGCTTTCGCGCGCCCGCGTCTGCCTTCCTCTTCGAGCCCTTCGCGGATGGGGATGAAAGTCCCTCGCGACCCCTGCCGCGGGGAACAAACGTTCCCGGTGTGATCCTGCAAAGTTCCGCCAAGCGGAAAATCAAGGTGGACCAATGGGTTGCTGTGGCTTTAGGGTCACGCTGCCGTGGCCGAGATACGTCTTTTTAACAAGACCGTGGCTTGCTTAATTCCGTCAGGGCCGAAGGGGCTGGGGGTACCTGCCACTCCTGTCCGAAGGTGTCGCGACGGAGTGCGGAAGAAATGGCAACACGAAGAATCGCGCCGCTTGCGCTGGCGATGCTGATCGCCGCACCTCTTTCGGCTCGCGCCGGTATCGCCGATTTTTTTGGCTTGAGCGGAGCGCAACCGCCAAGCGCCGGTATTTTGACCGCCATAGCCCAGTCGTCGGCCGCCGACATTCCCGCGCCCACTGCCGATGCGCCGGTGATGGTGCAGGCTCCCGATACCATCCTCGGGAAGCTGGACCTCGGCGATTTTGCGCTTCCCCCTTCTCTTCATCCGGCAGTGTCATTGCC
>JBOHKF010000318.1:0-4741 GCA_050729015.1 Rhizomicrobium sp.
GCTCAAGACCGATCTGGGCCCGCCGGCGATCGCGGATTCTCTGGCAGTCTTGGAGTGCCTGGCCGAAAAAGCGATGGAAGCCGGCGACCACACCATCCTTCTGGGCCGGGTTTTGCGGCTGTCCAGACCGTCCCTTTCGCCGCCGTTGGTTTTTTTCCGCGGCCGCTACAGCGCCCTGGACTGATCGGGGTATGCGGCTTGCGGCGGTAGCCGATGCCGTGCGGGCGAATCGCCGGCTTTGTTAGCGACGCTTAAGGTCTTGCGCGTTATAATAACGTCGCTCATATTCGCCCCATGGACGATCTTGATCGAGACGTGCTGATTCTTTTGCACGATGTGGCGCGCATCATGCGCACCCGTTTCGACCAATGGGCTCGCGGTTACGGCCTGACCCGCGCCCAGGGAATCATTCTCGCCCGGCTCGAGCGCCAGCCCGGGCTTTCCCAGAACGAGATGGCCGCGCTCTGCGAAGTCGAGCCGATCACCGTGGCCCGCCTGGTGGACAGGCTGGAGGTGCGAGGCCTCCTGGAACGCCGGCCAGACCCTTTGGACCGCCGGATCCGGCGCCTGCATCTTCTGCCGGAGGCGGCGCGCGTGCTCAAGGCCATTCACGCCTACAAGGCGGGGCTGGAGCAGTATCTGAGTCAAGGACTCGATACTCCTGTACGGGAGGCGTTGGTGGATGCGCTTTTGCACATGAAGAACAGGCTCACCATGGAGACGGCTTCGGGCAAACTCGCGGTCGGCGAGTAGAAGCGGAAGGTTTTCCGTTGTTTGGCACAGAATCTATATTGGCGATGGAGCATCGATGAGAGTGTCTTTTGTCGGATTGGGCGTGATGGGTTATCCCATGGCCGGCCATCTTGCCCGCTCGGGCCATGACCTGACCGTCTTCAACCGCACCCGCGCCAGAGCGGAGAAATGGGTCAAGGAGCATGGCGGCCGCATCGCTCAAACCCCGGCCGAAGCGGCGCGCACGGCGGAAATCCTGTTCGCCTGCGTGGGCCGTGACGATGATTTGCGGCAAGTGACGATCGGGCGGGACGGCGCATTTGCGGCGATGGAAAAGGGCGGCATTTTCGTCGATCACACCACCGCCTCGGCCACCATCGCCCGCGAACTGGCCGATGCGGCCCGCGAGAAAAGCTTCGATTTCCTCGATGCCCCGGTTTCGGGCGGCGAGGCGGGCGCGGTCAACGGCAAGCTCACCATCATGTGCGGCGGCAGCGCGGCGACCTATGCCAGGGCCGAGCCGGTGATGGCAGTGTATGCGCGCCAGTCACGCCTCTTGGGGCCTGCCGGCGCGGGCCAGCTCACCAAGATGGTCAACCAGATATGCATTGCAGGCACCCTCCAGGGACTGGCCGAAGGCTTGAGCCTGGCGCGCGCCAGGGGACTCGATATCGGCCAGGTGGTCGAGGTCATCTCCAAAGGCGCCGCCCAGAGCTGGCAGATGGAAAACCGCTTCAAGACCATGGCGGCCGGCCACTATGACCACGGCTTCGCGGTGGAATGGATGCGCAAGGACCTTGCCATCTGCCTGGGCGAGGCCCGTCGGGCAGGCCTCAGCCTGCCGCTCACCGCGCTGGTGGATCAATTCTATGCCGAGGTCGAGAATCTGGGCGGCAAGCGGTGGGACACGTCCAGCCTTTTCGCCCGGCAGGAAGCGATGCGCCTGGGGGGCAAGAAAGAGCCTAAATGAGTAGCGAGCAATTCATGGGCGAAACCGAAAGCCAGGCCGGCGCCGTTTCCCCGGAGCGGCCCTACCATCATGGCGATTTGCGCAACGCTCTCTTGGAGGCGGCCCGGACGATTCTGGAAGAGCAATCTCTCTCGGCGCTCACCTTGCGTGCCGTGGCGCGACGCGCCGGCGTCAGCCACGCCGCACCCTACCGCCATTTTCCCAATCATGAGGCGCTGCTGGTCGAGTTGGGCGCCGAAGGCTTTCAGGAATTGCGCCGCACCATCGTCGAAGCCGCCAAGGTGGCCGCGCCGGAATCGGAGCGCATCGCTCATATCGGGGCTGCCTATATGCGCTTCGCGGCCCAGCGGCCGGCGCTGGCGCGGCTGATGTTCGGCTCGCAGCTTCCCAATCGCGACAAATTTCCCGTCCTTGCCCAGGCAGCCGACGCCATCGGCGAGGAGATCGGCAAGGCCCTCCACGATAGCGCGCATGGCCTGGCGGTGTGGTCGGCCGTACATGGCCTCGCCATGCTGGTGCTGGAGAATGTGGTGGACCTGGGTCAGCGCCGCTCCGGCCCGGATGTGCTTCCCAGCCGCGCCGAAATCCTGTTGCGAAGCCTCTTCTCCACGAAGCGGGATTAGGTCCTCTCGGTAGGCGCCTCCAGAGAAGATCGGGCTACCTTGGAAGAATCCTTGCCGCTTCCCGCGCAAAATAGGTGAGAACGCCGTTTGCGCCCGCGCGCTTGAAGCCGGTCAAGGTCTCGATGATGGCGGGTTCGCGCTCGAGCCATCCCCGTTCGAAGGCCGCGCACAGCATCGCGTATTCGCCGGAGACCTGATAGGAAAAGGTGGGAACGCCGAAGCGCTCCTTGACCCGGCGCACCAGGTCCAGATAGGGCATGCCGGGCTTGACCATGACCATGTCGGCGCCTTCTTCCAGGTCGAGCGCCACTTCGCGCATTGCCTCGTCGCCGTTGGCGGGATCCATCTGATAACTGCGCTTGTCGCCCGGTTTTAGGTGAGCGCTCTTGACCGCGGCGGAGCCCACCGCGTCGCGGAAGGGCCCATAAAAGGCCGATGCGTATTTGGCGGCGTAGGCCATGATCAAAGTGTTGTGATGGCCCGCCCTTTCCAAGGCGGCACGGATCGCGCCCACCCGGCCATCCATCATGTCGGAAGGGGCAATGATGTCGGCGCCGGCTTCCGCCTGGATCAACGACTGTCGCACCAGCATTTCCACGGTCGAGTCGTTATCGACGTCGCCACCGCGGATGAGGCCGTCATGGCCATGGGTCGTGTAAGGATCGAGCGCCACATCGCAAAGGATACCGATTTCGGGCACCCGCTTCTTGATCGCGCGCACCGCCCTGCAGACGAGGTTTGCGGCATTGACCGCTTCACGGCCGTCCTCGCTTTTGAGGTTGGCCTCGGTCGAAGGAAAAAGCGCGATCACGGGAATTCCCAGCCTGGCCGCTTCCTCGGCTGCCGCGAGCGCAAGGTCCAGGCTCAACCTTTCCACGCCGGGCATCGAGGCCACCGCTTCACGCTTGTTCTCGCCTTCGACGAGAAAGAGGGGCCAGATCAGATCGGAGACGGCGAGCCTGTTCTCCGCCACCAGCCGGCGGGTCCAGTCGTGGCGGCGAAGCCGCCTGAGCCGCGTTTGTGGATAGGCGCCCATGCGCCTGTCTTGCCAATTCGCACCCTGCCATGCAAGGGAGCTTGCCTGCCGAGACCGAAACGCCGCCAGTCCGAACCCCATGCCAGAGCCTTCAGCCCCCATCCTGTTCGAAGTACGGGGTCATTTGGGTCTCGTGACTCTCAACCGCCCCGACGCCCTCAACGCGCTCACCCGTCCCATGTGTGCCCTGATGCGCAAGATGCTCGAACAATGGAGCGGCGATGACGAAATTGTCGCGGTTGCGATTCGCGGGCTTGGGCCAAGAGCTTTTTGCGCCGGCGGCGACATCCGCGCCATGGCCAAAAGCAGCGAGCAGAAGACCGACGAAGCGGCGCAGTTTCTCAAAGACGAATATCGCCTGAACGCCGCAATCGGCGCCTTTGGCAAGCCGTTCGTCGCCCTCACCCACGGGGTGGTGATGGGTGGCGGAGCGGGCGTGTCCGTGCATGGCGGCTTTCGCGCGGCATCCGGCGATCTTCTCTTCGCCATGCCGGAAACCGGTATCGGCTTCGTCCCCGACATCGGCTCCAGCTATTTTCTGTCGCGCTGCCCGGGGAAAGCAGGGATCTATCTGGCGCTGACTGGCGCCGGCATCGGCCTCGGCGAGGCGCTCGAATGGGGATTGATGACGCACGCGATCTCGGCCGGCGATCATGACGTCCTGATCTCAGGCCTGGCGGAAGGTGTCGCGGTAGAAAAGCTTCTGGCGGCCCATCGGCAGCCCCGGCCCGCGCCTCGCATCGCTCTCGACCGCGAGCGCATGAACGTCGCCTTTTCCGCGCCTTCGGTCGAAGCGGTGCTGGAACGGCTTGATCGCGATGGCAGCCCATTCTCGGCCCAAACCGCGCGCACCCTCCGCGGCCGCTCGCCTTTCTCCCTCAAGCTCGCATTCCGCCTGATCAAGGAGGGCGGGAAACGCACGCGCGAGGACTGTCTCAAAATGGAATACCGGGTGGCATCGCGCCGGGTGATGGACGCCGACTTTCGGGAAGGGGTACGCGCCCAACTCACGGACAAGGACAACCAGCCGCGCTGGGTGCCGGCGGCGCTGGCGGAAGTGAAGGACGGAGATATCGCCGGATATTTCGCGCCGCTGGGAGCGGGCGAGCTGGCCATTTGAGACAAGATGCGAGGGTTCCTTCATGCTTTCTTTACCATGAAGCGGCCATTCGCGGCTTTACCTGCTCTTAATCGGGCGGCTCTATCCTGCCGCCAACTATAAGCAGTTGGGCTCCGTTCGCGCGGTGGGTGCAAATGACGGCGATCGTCAAACCGAAAGTTGGGACCGCGCTGGAAGGCGCCGGCGGTCTGCGCTCCCACTATCTCGAGACCCTGAATCTGGTCGAGCGGTTGCACCGCCAATTGTTGGACGTGATAAAG
>JBOHKF010000319.1:0-5008 GCA_050729015.1 Rhizomicrobium sp.
GAGAGATTGGACGAAATTTCCGCAGGCCGCCTCGATTGGAAGCAATTGCTGCGGGATTTCTGGAAGGACTTTTCCGCAAGCGTCGGCGAAACCAAGGATCTCAAGATCAGTCAAGTGATCGACGAACTGGATCGCGTGCTGGGTCCGCACATTTTTCCTCCCGATCCGTCCGGCCACGACACGCGCAAATGCCCCGCATGTGCCGATGGCCGCCTCAATCTCAAGCTGGGACGCTTCGGTGCCTTTGTCGGCTGCACCAACTATCCCGAATGCAAATTCACTCGCCAAATCGGCGCCAAGCCCGGGGAGGGCGACGCGGGACCTCGCGCGTTGGGGCCCTATCCGGGCACGGCGGAGCAAGTGACGCTGCGCTCGGGTCGCTTCGGGCCCTATGTGCAGTTGGGTGAAGGCAAGAAGCCCAAGCGCGCCGGTCTGCCCAAAGGAACCGATCCCGGCGCCGTGGACCTTGCCTTCGCCGTCAAGCTGCTGTCGCTGCCGCGCGAAGTGGGGCCGCATCCGGAGGATGGAAAGGCGGTCACGGCGAATTTCGGCCGTTTCGGCCCCTATATCGCCCACGACGGCAAATATGCCTCCCTGGAATCCCCGGATGACGTCTTTACGATCGATGTTAATCACGCTGCCGCCCTGCTTGCCGAGAAAAAGGCGTCGGCGCGCGGCCGGCGCGGCCCTCAGGCCTTGAAAGAACTGGGCCAGGACAAGGAAGGGCGCGCGATCGGAGTGCTCAACGGCCGTTATGGTCCCTATGTGAGCGATGGGCGCGTAAACGCCACCCTTGCCGAAGGAAGCGATCCCATGGCGGTAACCCTCGCCGAGGCGCTGGCGCTCATCGACGAGCGGCGCGCCCGCGAAAGCCCCGCGAGAAGAAAGGGCAAGGGCGCGCGGCCGCGGTCTCAAATGCCGAAAAGAAAGACGCCGGCGAAGAAGACTGCCGCGCGGACCAAGAAAAAGCCTGAAACGGTGGCGGGCGAATAATTGCCCGGCGGCAGAAAGAAAAGCGGACACCTGGGCAAGGGGCGCCTGCTGCGTAAACGCCAAAGCGAAGGCGGCATTCCCGGGCGCCACGGCGCGCTGCCGGAAATGGCGGTCCTTGAAATAACCGGGCACGACGCGGACGGCAATCTTCTGGCTCGCCCGCTCGACTGGGCGCGCGAGACCCAGCCGCCGATGATTTATGTCGAGCAGCCCAAGTTAAATCCGCCGGACCGCGGAACACGCTTCCTGGCACGGCTCGAAGCGCGGGGCGAAAGCTATCAGGCACACCTCGTCCGGCAGTTGGAACGCCCCGGTGAACGGGTGCTGGGCGTCGTGCGGAAGACCTCGCACGGCTTGGCCGTGACGCCGGTGGACCGCAAAGGCGGCGGTCGCGCCTACGCGCTCGCAGCCCACGATACCGCCGGCGCCAAGCTCAATGAATTGGTCTACGCGGAACCTGTGTCCGGCAAGGAGCACGGCACCGTCAGGGTTCGCGTCGTCGAGCGCATCGGCAGCCTGGACCAGGCTTCCACCATCAGCCTGATCGCCATTCATGCCCACGGCATTCCCATGGGATTCCCAAAAAAGGCGCTGGAAGAAGCCGGGAGTGCCGGGCCCATAGCCCTTGAAAACCGCGCCGACCTGCGGGCGATTTCCCTGGTCACCATCGATCCCGAAGACGCGCGCGATCACGACGACGCGGTCTGGGCAGGTCCCGACGAGGATCCGGCCAATCGCGGCGGTCACGTGGTGCTGGTGGCCATCGCCGATGTCGCCCATTACGTAACGCCCGGCTCGGCGTTGGACCGCGAAGCGCTGAAGCGGGGCAACAGCACCTATTTTCCCGACCGGGTGGTACCGATGCTGCCGGACGACTTGTCAGCCGATTTGTGCTCGCTCAAGGAGGGCGTGGACCGGCCGTGCCTGGCGGTGCACATGACTTTCGACGCCAACGGGCATAAGCGCGGCCATCGATTTGTCCGCGGCCTGATGCGTTCGGCGGCGCGGCTTAGCTATCGGCAGGCTCAGGCAGCCTTCGAGGGCCACCCCGGCGATGACATGACCGGGCCGGTGCGCAAGACGCTTGCCCATCTTTGGGATGCCTACCGGACGCTCGCCATTGCGCGGGAAAAGCGCAGCCCTCTCGATCTCGACCTTCCCGAACGCCGCATCCGGCTCAACGCCGAAGGCCGCATCGCCGGCATCGCCTTCCGCGAGCGGCTGGAATCCATGCGGGTGATCGAGGAATGCATGGTGCTGGCCAATGTTGCCGCCGCAGAGACGCTCGAAAGGACCCGCACGCCCCTGATTTATCGGGTGCACGACCGGCCGTCAAAAGACAAGCTTTACGCCTTCTCCGACTTCCTCCTTACCCTGAACATTCCCTTCGCCAAGGGCCAGGTCGTGGCGCCCGGGACCTTCAACCGTATCCTGGCAAAGGCCAAGGGAACGCCTTACGAAGCGGTGCTGAACGACGTGGTGTTGAGAAGTCAGGCACAGGCAATTTATCACGCCGCCAACATCGGCCATTTCGGCCTCAATCTGGCACGGTATGCCCACTTCACCTCGCCAATCCGGCGCTATGCCGATCTCATCGTCCACCGTGCCTTGATCCGCGGTCTCAAGCTCCCCGGCGCAGGCGCGCTCAGCGATCGCGAGATCCGCGAGCTTTCCCGCATCGCCGAGGCCATCTCGCAGGCCGAGCGCCGCGCCATGGCCGCGGAGCGGGATTCGATCGATCGCTATGTCGCGCTTTTCATGGAAGAGCGCGTGGGCGCCGCCTTCGAAGCGCGGATTACGGGAGTGACCCGGTTCGGCATTTTCGTGCGCATCCCGGAATTCGGTGCCGATGGCCTGTTGCCGCTGCGAGCCCTGGGGTCCGACCGCTTCCACGTGGACGAGCGCGCCCAAGCGATAAAGGGACAATTTTCGGGCCTCGCCTTCCGGCTGGGCGCTACGGTCAAGGTGAAACTGACCGAAGCCGCTCCCGCCACCGGCGGCCTGCGGTTTGAATTGGCGCAAGCTCCCACCCCCTCTCGCCCCGCCGCCAGTCAACGCCGGTCCGGGAAAAATCGGTTCAAGCGACGAAAGCATTGAATACCAAAGGCTTCTGTGCTTTTGCCTTGACAGACCGGAGGCCGTCGCACATGAACATCCCGGTCCTTCCTGGAGCAAGCCATGGCCAAGCCCACCACTGCCAAAATCCGCCTCAATAGCGAGGGCGGAACCGGCTTTTTCTATGTTACCAAGAAGAACACCCGCACCATGACGGAGAAATTTTCCATCCGGAAATACGATCCCGTACTGCGCCGTCACGTCGAATTCAAGGAAGGCAAGATCAAGTAGGCCTGCGGCTGCCCGAGGGTATTTTTTTTATGCCGTATCGCTGGGGCCGGCGCAAAGAACTCCGAATCAGGCTTCGGCCAAGCCATCCCTGACCGCTCGCGCAGCGGCGGCCACCGCCTCGCGTGCTTGCGGCAAAATTGTCTGCAAATAGATGAAGCAATGCACCATGTCGCTGTGGTCGGCGACCGTGACTCTCACGCCCGCCTGCTTCAGTCTTCCGGCATAGGCCAAGCCCTCGTCATGGAAGGGATCGTGGCCGGCAAGCAGGACATAGGCGGCCGGCAACCCCGAAAAATCCTTGGCGCGCAAAGGACAAATTTTCGCGGCAACCGGATCCATGCCGGGCGGCAAAATCTGCGCCAAATTCCACTCGATCGTGCTCCGGTCTATGAAATAGCCGGCGGCGAATTTCGCCATCGAGGCAAAATGGCCGGCCGGGTCCGTGCCCGGAAAAAGCAGAAGCTGAAACGCAATCGCGGTTCCTTTTTCCTTCATCGCCTGGGTGAGGCACGCGGTGACCAGGCCGCCGGCGGAATCCCCACCCAGGGCGATTCGGCCGGCATCCACGCCCAGAGCCGATGCGTTCTCGATGATCCACGAGAAGGCTGCGCCGGCGTCCGCCAATGGCGCCGGCCATTTGTGTTCGGGCGCCAGCCGGTACGCGATCGCGATCACCCGGAATCCGCCTTCATGCGCGAGGAGGCGGCAGATACCGTCATGGGTATCGAGATCGCCTACCACCAAGCCGCCGCCATGGAAGTAGAGCAAGAGAGGCAACGCACTTTTGCCGGCGCCAACCGGAGAGTAGCCGCGGGCGCGCAATGGACCGGCCGGCGAAGGAATGACGAAATTGGCGATCGCTCCGACCGCCACGTCTTTGGTTCCAACCAGCTCCATCATGGCAGCGAAGTTCCGGCGCAGCCCGTTCAAAGGCACTTCCCAGGCCTTGGGGCGCGGAAATTGCGACGCCTGATCGAGAAAGGCCTTCACCAAAGGATCGAGCGGCATGGCTCCTTGCCTCAAGAAGGCACGCTGCTAAACCATTGCGCACGGTTATGCCAGGGTTAGAGCAATTCCGGCAAAAATGGGAAGCGGTTTTCCGTCTGGAATTGCGACAAACAATACCGGGAGCGGAGCATCGATTCCATGAAACAGAGGGCTCTAATGGATGGTTACGACCGCTTCGGGGTCGAGGCGATGGCTGGCAATATCGCTCAGCATTACCAACAGCAGGAACCAGAAATAGGCGCGTTCCCCCTCGCCTTCCGCTTCGAATGAAATCACCGCACGATAGGCGTAGTCGCAGGCGTCCGAGCCGTGTTCATCCGCAAAGTCGGACGCCAGACGCACCATGTCGTGGGTAGTGAGATGATGCTTGCCGGGCCAGCCGAACCTCGACTTGGTCAGGATCATGGCACGCGCCCCCTAGGCTGGCCTCATGGGAACACAGGACCTTTAGCAAATCCTTAACCCCTCGTGACCTCGCTCAGGAGCCTGTTTGGAAAGGGGTTTTTGATAACGTCAACGAATTACACATGTGCACCGTAGTTCGATATATTCCCCAGATCTCGCCTCCGGGCCTTGGGCAGGGTATTGGATTTCACAGTCATGCACGCAAAAAGCATATTGCTGATTATCGGCGGCGGCATCGCCGCCTATAAGGCGCTGG
>JBOHKF010000320.1:0-2709 GCA_050729015.1 Rhizomicrobium sp.
GGCATAGGCGGGCTTTCCTTCCTTCTCCTGCCTGCGGTTCAGGGCCTCGAATGCCGTGTGGGTCATATAGACCTCGCCGCGCACATCCAGCACAGCAGGCGGCTGGCCTCCGAGCCTCAAGGGCACATCGCCGATGGTGCGCAGATTGGGGGTGATGTCCTCGCCCTCCTGGCCGTCACCGCGCGTGGAACCTTGCAACAGAAGGCCATTCTCATAGCGCAGCGATGCGGAAAGCCCGTCAATCTTGGGTTCGGCGGTGACGGCGACGATTTCCCCCGCCTTTAGTCCCAGAAACCGGCGAACCCGGGCGAAAAAATCCGCCACATCCTCGGGGCTGTTGGCGTTGTCCAGCGACAGCATGGGACGACGGTGGATCACCTTGGCGAATTTCTCGGACGGCCTCGCCCCAACCCGATGCGAAGGGCTGTCGGGCCGCACCTGCAGCGGGAAACGTCCTTCGATCGCGGCATTGCGTCGGCGCAATGCATCGTAATCGCCATCGGAAATGGTGGGCGCATCCTCGCGATAATAGCGCCGGTCGTGTTCGGCGATCTCGCGCGCCAGCCGGTCGAGTTCCTCTTCCGCTTCCGCCGCGGATAATTTCTCGATCGGCTTCACGCGCTTTCAACCCGCTTCGCCGGCTTTTTCCTCGGACCGGCCTTGCGCATGGCCTCCGTCATGAGGCGCCGGGCGGCGGCGCGAGCTTCGTCGGTGACGCTGGCGCCGGAGAGCATGCGAGCGATCTCTTCCCGGCGCGCGTCTTCGTCAAGAGGCAGCACGCGCATCCTGTCGCCAACGCGCGCGATGCGGAAATGCCTCGAAGCCCGCGCCGCCACCTGGGGAGAGTGGGTTACCAGAAGCACCTGGGTGGTTTCAGCCAGCTTCTGGAGCCGCACGCCCACCGCGTCGGCAACCGCACCGCCCACGCCGCGATCCACTTCGTCGAACACCAGGACGGCCGGCGGTGCGCATTCCGCCAGCGCGACCTTAAGGGCGAGCGAGAAACGCGCCAGCTCGCCTCCCGATGCAATGTCGCTCAAAGCCCCGAAAGCGGCGCCTTCCAGGGTGGCCACCTCGAAGGTGATTCTTTCAAGTCCGTGCGCGCCCGCTTCCGCCAAAGGCGCGATGCCAACGCGAAATCTGGCGTGGCCGAGTTTCAGGGGACCCAGTTCCGCCGCCACCCGGGCTTCCAACTTGCCGACGGCCTCGAGGCGGGCCTTGGACAGCCGCCGCGCACAGGCGAGATACGCATCACGGGCTTCGGCGACCCGCGCTTCGGCCTCCTTCAAAGAAGATATCCCGGTCTTGAGTGCCTCCTCCTGGAGAAGGAAAGCGGCCAGAAGCTCGTGAAGGCCATCCGGCGTGGTCGCGTATTTTCGGGCAAGGGCTCGCAAAGCGAACAACCGCTCTTCCTTGCGCTCCAAAAGCGTGCCGTCGGCATCGAGGCCGGAAAGCAGCGACTCCAGGTCCCGGCGCGCCTCCAGCGCGATTGTCAGCGCCTGTTCCAGCGCGGCTTCCACCGCAGCCCCGCGCTTGCGTGCTTCGGGGGGCAAGCGCGAAAATCTCTTGAGAGCTGCGGCGAGCGACGATTCCGCCCCCCGCTCGCCCGCCAGGCCGTCCACCGCCCCGCTCCATTCCTCTCCGATCCGAGCCTTGTCCATCAGCAGGGTGCGCTCGCCGGTGAGCTTTTCCTCCTCCCCCGGCCTGGCATCGAAAGACGACAATTCTCTGACCGCAGCGCGCACATGATCGGCATTGCGTTCGACCTTTTCCGCTGCGGCTTTCAAGACGGCGAGCATCTCGCGGGCGGTGGTCCATTCGCCATGAAGGCCCGCAACATCCCTGGCCTGCTCCTCGATGCCGGCGAAAGCGTCCAACAGCTGGCGATGAGTCCCGGCATCGAACAGGCCACGGTCGTCGGCCTGGCCGTGCACTTCGAGCAGCAACGCCCCCAAACCTCTAAGCAACCCTACGCCGACTCCTTCGTCATTGACGAAGGCGCGGGATTTGCCGTCGGATGCGAGGCTGCGGCGAAGGACGATCTCGCCCTCGTGAGGCATGGCCTTGCCTCTCAGAAAGGTGCGGGCGGCGTGGCCCGGATGAGGGTCGAAGACCGCGGTTGCCGAGCCCGAGGCGGCACCCGGCCGTACGCCGGCCCGCCCCCGCCCGCCCACGGCGAGGCCAAGGCAATCGAGGAGAATGGATTTTCCCGCGCCGGTTTCGCCGGTCAGCACATTGAGGCCGGGCGCGAATTCCAATGCCGCCTGTTCGATCAGGACAATGTCGCGAACGGTCAGCGTGGACAGCATAAAGTCCTCAAGGTGCGACGCGGCATCGCAGGAGCGAGCCTCGGGGGCCCTTCATGACGGGGCACGCGCTGGCCCCCGAGATTTGGAGCCCAAGCGGAATTCTAGCCAGCCCCGGCGCGGTCGCCAGACCGAAACCGCTCGAAAATCCGTGGCTGGCTCAGAGAATCCGGTGGAAAGCCTTGCTGATCCAGGACCCTTTGTTCTCCACCGGCTGAAGATTGCGGCCTTTGAGGATGTTATAGGCATCCAGATACCATTCGCTGCCCGGATAATTGGCTCCCAGAACCGCGGCCGCGGTCTGGGCCTCGCTGTCCAGGCCCAGGGAATAATAGGCCTCGGTCAGCCGCTCCAGGGCTTCGGCGATCTGGGGCGTGGTCTGGTAGCTGTCCACCACCACCCG
>JBOHKF010000321.1:0-2005 GCA_050729015.1 Rhizomicrobium sp.
GGGTCCGACAAAGCCTCCGCCACCGGTGCCGATGGAATTGATGAGGGCGATGCCGCCTGCGGCTGCCGCCCCGCCGAGGAAGGTGGAAGGCAGAACCCAGAAAGGCCCTTGCAGGGAAAGCGCGCCCACCACCACCAGCGATAACGCGATGACGATCACGAGATTCGAATGGATCAGGCTGGCGGCCAGAAGACTGGCCGCCATCAGAATGGCCGGCAGGGCCACATGCCAGATACGCTCGGCACGTCTGTCACTGGACCGGCTCCAGACGATCATGGCGAACGCGCTAAAGAGGTAGGGCAGGGCTACCACGAAGCCGGTCGCCAGATTGGATACGCCCATCCCCTTGACGATTTGCGGCAGCCAGAGGCCGACGCCGTAAAGGCCCATCGAATAGCCGAAATAGGCGATGCTGAGGCCAAGGACCCGGAAGTCCGCCAAAGCCGGCCAGAGGGCGCGATGCCGGGAGATATCGTCCTTCGCCAACTTCGCGGCGATCAGCCGCTTTTCCTCTTCGCTCAGCCACGGCGCCTTTTGCGGGCGGTCGGGAAGGAGGCGCAGGACGACGAAGGCGAGCAGAATGGCGGGTGCGCCTTCGAGCAGGAACAGCCATTGCCACCCCCTAAGGCCGAGAAGGCCATTCATTCCCAGGATCAGGCTCGAAAGCGGTCCCCCCACCACATTGGCAAGCGGGAGCGCCGCCATGAACAGGGCCACCAGCCTGGCGCGGTAGGATTTGGTGAACCAATAGGTGAGATAGAGGATCATCCCCGGATAGAAGCCGGACTCGACCACGCCCAGCGAAATCCTGACCGCATAGAAGCTTCCGGCGCCCGTGACCCAGGCGTTGGCGGCCGAAAGCGCCCCCCAGAAGACAAGGATCAGGAATATCCAGCGTCGCGCCCCCACGCGCTCGAGAATGAGGTTGGCGGGCACCTGAAAAAGCGCGTATCCCAGGAAGAAGACGCCGGCGCCGAAACCATAGACGGCGGGGCCGAAGCCCAGGTCGCGATTCATGGTGAGCGCCGCAAACCCGACATTCACGCGGTCCATGATGTTGACGAAATAGAGCAGCGTCATCAGCGGTACCAGCCGCCAGGCGCACTTCACGAACACCGGCTCTTGATCGGACATTACGCCTCGGATCGGAAAAGTTGGAGCGGGCGAAGGGAATCGAACCCTCGTATGCAGCTTGGGAAGCTGCCGTTCTGCCATTGAACTACGCCCGCACGGAGCTAGGCCCGCGTTCGATTTTCCCTTTGTATCATAGAGTCCGCAGATTCGCCGCGCCGCCGCTCATCCACCCAGATGCTGGTATCCTCGCAGCATCAGATTGGGAATAGTGATGCCGGCCCAAAGATCGAGCTGAATTTCAGGCAGGATGGTCTTGGGGTCTATGTGATTGCCCAGGACCGCCTGGCCGCAAACCCTGAAATCCACGCCGGCCTTCTTCATTGCCTGGATCAGCACGAGATCGGGATTGTCGGTGTTGTAGCGCTTGCGGTATTCATCGTTGGTCAGGATGGCGGGCGTGCCCTTCTGGTGGAACACCACGGCGATGATGCGATGGCTGGCGGGTACGCCATATTTGGCCAGCGTGTTGATGAATTCCGCCGCTCCCTTGAGTTCGGGATTGACCTGGTCGGGACTGGCCGGCCCCTGGGCCAAGTCGAACACGATCTTATAGGTGAGGTTGGGATCCGGATATTCATGGGCGCCGGGTTGATCCTTTGCCGGCGCGACACCGGGAATTGGCAGATCCTGCGCCATGACCGCCCCCGGCCACGCCGCAAGCCCCGCCAACACGACCACGCATGCCAGAAATTTCGTCATCCCAGTCCCTCCGTGAAAACGGCCGAACTATATCGGCTTCTCCAACGGCAATGCCATGCTTCCCTTGCCGGTGCCGGATAGTCAATCTTACGGTGTTACCACCGTAAAATGGCGCTTGTCAGCCGAATTTTCGACGACATGGCCGGCCAAAAAAATAGGCCCGGGCGAGGCC
>JBOHKF010000322.1:0-4789 GCA_050729015.1 Rhizomicrobium sp.
TGGTCTTGCCGGTGCCGTTGACACCGGCCACCAGGATAACGAAAGGTTTTTTGCCCCCATCAATGAGGAGCGGTCCTTCCAGGGGCGCAAGTGCCACGGCGATTTCCTTGGCCAGGATCGCACGCAACTCAGCGTCGGCGATCTCGCTGTCATAACGATTCCTGGCCACGGCTTCGCTAAAACGCCGGGCCTGGCTTACCCCCATGTCGGCGCCGATCAGGACCTCCTCCAGCCGCGCGATTGCCTCCGCGTCGAGCTTTTTCCTGGTGAAAAGGCCGCTGAGGCTCCCGGAAAGGCTAGCGCTGGACTTGGCGAGGCCGGCTTTGAAGCGGGCCAACAGCCCGGTTTCTTCCGGTGGAGCTTCGCCAAAGGTCCTCATGCCGCCTCGCCAATCAGGGCGGTCCCGTCCGCATCCTGGACAGTCACGGCGACAATGCTGCCCGGGGAAGCTGCGCCCCCGAAACGCACCGGCGCGAAACACTCCGCATGGCCAAAGCCGGGCTTCTCGACCAGGACGACGACCGTCTTGCCGGCCATGGCCGCCAGGCGCATGACCAAAGCGGCGTGACCTTTGTCGCGCAATCTCGCTCCCCGCGCTTTGGCGATTCCTTGGTCAAGTTGGGGCATGCGCGCGGCAGGCGTGCCTTGGCGGGGGGAAAATGGAAAGACGTGAAGCTGGCTGAGACCGGCTTCGTCTACCAGCTTGAGGCTGTTCTCGAAATTGGTTTCGCTTTCGGTGGGGAAGCCAACGATGAAATCCGCGCCGAACTGGGCCCCCGGCCTCAACCGCCGGACCTCATTGCAGAAAGCAATGGTATCGGCGCGGCGATGACGGCGCTTCATGCGCTTGAGGATCAGATCGTCGCCGGATTGCACGGAAAGATGGAAATGCGGCATCAGCCTCTCCTCCTGGGCGACGGCCTGCATCAGTTTCGGATCGGCCTCGATCGAATCGATGGAAGAAAGCCTTAAGCGCTTTAGTTTGGGCACCAACTTGAGAAGCCGCAAAATCAATTGACCCAGCGAAGGCTTGCCCAGCAGATCGGCGCCATAGGACGTGATATCCACCCCGGTGAGAACAATCTCGGCAAAGCCACGCTCCGCGAGGCGGCTGGCTTCGGCTACCACCCCGCCCATTGGCACCGACCGGGAATTTCCACGGCCGTAAGGGATGACGCAGAAGGTGCATCGATGATCGCAGCCGGTCTGGATTTGCAGGAAGGCCCGCGCGCGGCCTTCGAAATGGTCCACCATCTGCGGGGCGGTTTCTCGGATGCTCATGATGTCGCTGACACGCACGCGCAAGCCATTGCCCAATCCGAAATCGCCATAGGAATGCCCATCGAATTTTTCCCGATTGCCCAGAACCCGGTCCACTTCCGGCATCGCCGCATAGGTTTGAGGTTCGATCTGGGCCGCGCAGCCGGTCACGATGACGCGCCTTTCCGGACATTCGCGCTTGAGCTTGCGGATGGCCTGGCGCGACTGCCGCACGGCTTCGCCCGTCACCGCGCAGGTATTGACCACCACGGCATTGGTGAGCCCGCTCGCTTGGGCTCTGAGCCGGATCACTTCGCTGTCATAGGCGTTGAGCCGGCAGCCGAAAGTCACAATCTCAACAGCCATCTTGGTCCAAGGCGATTTCGCCGGCAAATGACAAGGCCGCGGGGCCCGTCATCAGCACGTGGTCGTCTTCCTCCCGCCATTCGATAATCAGCGGGCCGCCATCCAGTTGCACCGTGGCCTTGCGGGAGGACAAGCCGCTACGCGCCGCCGCCACCAGGCTGGCGCAGGCGCCGGTACCGCAGGCTAGCGTCACCCCGACGCCACGCTCCCAGACTCGCATGCGAATATGGTCGCGGTCCACCACCTGGACGAATTCCACGTTGATCCGGGCCGGAAACAGCGGATGCCGCTCCAGAAGCGGTCCCAATTGGGTCACCGGCGCCTTGGCCGCGTCTTCCACAAAGAGCAGGCAATGGGGATTTCCTACCACGACCAACTGAGCCTGGACCTGATGCCCGGCTACGGGAATGCCGAATTTGGCCGTGTCGGCGGGTTCCTTGAGGGGAATGTCCTTCCAATCGGATTTGGGCGCGCCCATGTCCACTGTCACGAGACCGCTTCCCGCGTCGGTTGATACCAGCAAGCCGCCCCGGCTCTTAAGCCGTACCCGGGAAAGACCTTTTTCGTTCATCAGGAGCCGGGCCACGCAACGGGTGGCATTGCCGCAGGATTCGACTTCGCCCCCGTCGGCGTTGAAGAAACGCAAGGATGCATCGGCCTCGGCGGTGCCCGGCGCAATCAACACCACCGTGTCGCAGCCGATGCCCAAATGGCGGTCGGCTATGGCGCGCGCCTCGGCCGGACCGATGGCAATGGCTCGGTTTCGCGCGTCGAAGATGACGAAATCATTGCCCAGGCCCTGCATTTTGAGGAATGGCGTCATGGGCGCCTTATAGAGGGCGAACCGTGATTTTGCCATTGCTTCGGGTACGCGAAATTCGCCAAGCTTGGCAACCCTTTCGATTGAGCTGCCCTTGCGCTTCCCGCTGGCTGCACTCGTCCTCGTTCCGTTTCTTCTCCTTGGCGGAGTTCAAGCCGTGACCGATCCTTATGCCTGGCTCGAAGACATTCACGGCGCCAAACCTCTGGCCTGGGTTGGAAGACAGAACAAGACATCGCTTCAGATTCTGAAATCCGATCCCCGCTACCAAAGGAATTATCGCAGCATCCTCGAGGTGCTGGACGCCCCCGACCGCATCCCGGACGGCAGCCTCGATCACGGCTTCGTCTACAATTTCTGGCAGGATGCGAGAAACCCCAAGGGCATCTGGCGGCGCACCACCATCGCCGATTACGCGAATTCCGATCCCCATTGGCAGACGCTCTTGGATGTGGACGCATTGGCCAAAAGGGAGAAACAGGATTGGGTATTCGAAGGGGCATCCGTCAACCCCAACGAGAAGAAGGCCCTGATCCGGCTGTCCCGTCGCGGGGGCGATGCGGTCGTGGTGCGCGAGTTCGACATCGCGACCGGGGCTTTCGATCCGCGCGGCTTCCATCTCAAAGAGGCCAAAAGCGACGCCAGTTGGTGGGGCGACGATCGGGTTTTGTTCGGCACCGATTTCGGCCCCGGTTCGCTCACGACCTCCGGCTACCCTCGCATCGTCAAGCTCTGGAAGCGGGGCGAGGACATCGCACAGGCGAAGGTGATCTTCGAGGGCAAGACCAATGATGTCGCCTCCCAGGCCTTGGTGTTCGACAGTAGGGGGTCGCACGATGCGCTGATTGCGCGCGGGGTGAGCTTCTTCGAGACGGAATATCTCTGGCTCAGCGCGGACGGCAAGCTTGCCAAGCTGCCGCTGCCCTTGTCGGCCAATGTTCAGGGATTGGCGGAAGGCCATCCCAAGCATCTCATTGTGACCTTGCGGGCCGACTGGAACATGGGCGGCAAGACTTGGCCAAAGGGCGCGCTGATCTCGGTTGACCTCGATCCGTTTCTCCAGACGGGTGCGCCCCCGCCCGTTCAATTGCTCTACGCGCCCGGCCCGCGTGCATCGGTGGATGCGGTGGCGGCTTCGCAAAAGCTGGTCTATGCCACGATTTTCGACAATGTGGTGGGCCATGTCCAGGAATTCCGCTGGGACGGCAGAAGCTGGCTTTCCAAGACACTGGCGCTGCCGCAAGGGGGAACGCCGTCTATCGTCTCGGTGAACGATTATGGTCCGCAAGCCGAGTTCAGCTTCCAGAGCTATCTGACGCCGCCCACTCTTTACGCCTTCGAATCCGTCAACCGCGCTCCGCCCAAAGCCATCAAATCCCTGCCGGCACGCTTCGATGCCAAAGGCCTTGTCACCGAGCAGTTCGAAACCAGGAGCAAGGACGGCACCGAAATTCCCTATTTCGTGACCCGTCCCAGACATCTCCACGGCCCTTCGCCCACGGTGCTTTACGGCTATGGCGGCTTTGAGATTTCGCTCACCCCCAGCTATTCGGCCAATTTCGGCCGTCTATGGCTTACACATGGCGGCATCTATGTGGTGGCGAATATCCGCGGCGGAGGCGAGTTCGGCCCGGCCTGGCACCAGGCGGCCATCAAGCTCCATCGCCAGCGCGCCTATGACGATTTCATCGCCGTGGCCGAGGATTTGGAGCATCGCGGCCTTACAACCCCCAAGCAATTGGGCATCATGGGCGGAAGCAATGGCGGATTGCTGGTCGGCACGGTGATGGTCGAGCGGCCCGATCTGTTCGGCGCCGTGGTATGCCAGGTGCCTCTCTTGGACATGATTGCCTATACCCACATTGGGGCAGGTGCCTCCTGGGAGGGGGAGTATGGCAATCCTGCCGATCCCAAGATGCGCGATTACATCCTCACCTATTCGCCCTATCAGAATGTCAAGGCGGGGGTGCGCTATCCGCCCGTGCTGTTCATCACCGCGACCAGCGACGACCGGGTGACGCCCGCCCATGCGCGCAAGATGGCCGCCAAGATGGAAGCCCAAGGCCATGAGGTCCTGTTCTATGAGAACACCGATGGCGGCCATGCCGCGGCCGCCGATCACCGCCAAGCCGCGGAAATGTGGGCGCTGAGCTTTGTCTATCTCGCGGAGAAGCTGGGGCTCAAATCCTAGAGCAATTCCAGGAAGAGTGTGAAACGGCCCCCCATCCGCAAAATGCGACGGAACAAATACCTGGAGAGGATGACTGCCGCTTCCCGATTGACTCTTTGAAAGCGGAAAGCTTAAAACCGCCGCTTCCGGAAAGACGCAAGGGCCCTTTCCGG
>JBOHKF010000323.1:0-3464 GCA_050729015.1 Rhizomicrobium sp.
GGATGGTGATCCGCCAGGAACTGGAATTCCTGGCGCTCCAGGAAGAGCGCAAGGACGGCTATCGCCGGGTGGCGACGCCGCACATCACCAAGGCAGCGCTCTATTACCGCTCCCGGCACCTGCCCTATTACGCCGAAACCATGTATTCGCCGCTCGATATCGACGGCGAGAACTACTACCTCAGGCCGATGAATTGCCCCCACCATCATCTGATCTATGGTGCGACCCGGCATTCCTATCGCGAGCTGCCCATTCGCCTGGCCGAATACGGTCAGGATTATCGCTACGAGGCATCGGGGGGGCTTTCCGGCCTGATGCGGGTGCGCGGCTTCTGCATGAATGACGCGCATATTTATTGCCGGCACGACCAGGCCAAGGACGAGTTCATCAAGGTGATGCGGCTGCATGCCCGCTATTACGACCTTATGAACATCCGGGAATATCACATGCGGCTGTCGCTGCCGGACCTGAACAAGCTGGACAAATACGTGGACCAGCCCGAGGAATGGCTGAAGGCGCTGGCTGTCATCAGGCAGGCCATGAAGGAGTCCGGCTACGCCTATGTCGAGGCGGAAGGCGAAGCGGCCTTCTACGGCCCCAAAATAGATTTCATGATCAAGTCGGCAATCGGCACGGAATATACCATCTCCACCAACCAACTCGACTTCCTGGCGACCCAGACATTCGATCTCGCCTATATCGGCGAGGACGGCGCCGATCATCCCGTCTATGTGATCCATCGCGCCCCCTTGGGCACCCATGAGCGCTTCACCGCCTTCCTGATCGAGCATTACGCGGGAGCCTTCCCGACCTGGCTCGCACCCATCCAGGCGCGCGTGATCCCGATCAGCGACAAGGCCGGGGAGTATGGGCGTAAAATCGTGGAGCGGCTTTTTGCCGTGCCGGTGGTGAACGGGACAGCGGGCCTCAGGGTGGACATGGATGCCGCCAACGAGCGGATGCAGAAGAAGATCCGCGACGCCCAGCTCCAGAAAATCCCTTACATGCTGGTGGTGGGCGAACGGGAAGCGGCGGAAGGCACGGTGGCGGTGCGGCTCAGGTCGGGCAAGGATTTGGGCCCTATGGCGTTGGAACAATTCATCGCCCGGATCAAAGGAGAAGCGGAATCCCGCCAAGATGTTGCCGATTAGCTCTTTTCGGCAGCCTTGGGACCGCATATCCTGAACCCGAATCCGGCCTCAGAGCCGGATAGCGCCAACCTCGGCGCGCGAGACGAAAGGCTCCCGTTTGCGTCCATGATCGAACCCGCTTCGCTTGGCTCCAACGGACCGGGCGAAGCGTTGGCGCGCGGGTCATTGTAAGGAGACAAGTCATAGTTGCCAGACGGTTTCAACAGAACGCGCCCGCTCCCGCTAAGGGCGGCCCGCGCGTCAATGAAGAGATTCTTTCCCGCACCATCCTCCTGATCGGCGACGATGGTCACAAATACGGCGAAATCGGCACCGAGGAAGCCCGCGCCCTGGCGGAAGAGAAAGGCCTGGACCTGGTCGAGGTCTCGCCCGACAACACCCCGCCCGTAGCCAAGTTGATGGACTATGGAAAATACAAATACGAACAGCAGAAGAAAGCCGCCGAAGCCCGCAAAAAGCAGAAGGTCATCGAGATCAAGGAAATCAAGATGCGCCCCACCATTGACGATCACGACTACGACGTGAAGATGCGGGCAATGCGGCGCTTCTTCGACGATGGCGACAAGGTGAAGGTCACCTTGCGCTTTCGCGGCCGCGAAATGGCGCACCAGCATCTGGGGATGGAGTTGCTCACCCGGGTCCAGAAGGACACGGAAATCTTCGCCAAGCTGGAACAATATCCCAAGATGGAAGGGCGGCAGATGATGATGGTTCTCGCGCCTCGATGAGGCGCTCAAGCCAACCGTCGAGGAGGCCCGGACCAAACATCCCGAACTTTATTCCGCCGGCTCGCAGTCATAGGCGCGCTGGGTCTCGCGCAGGGCTTCATCGAGAGAGTGCCCGTCGCGATAGGCGGCGAGGTTTCGCGGCCGCGTCACGCCGCCGGGCAGCCTCGGACAGGGCACCTCCGCCCCGATCACACTGGCGACCGGAATGACGCCGGCCCAGATCGGGAGCGCATAATCCTCTTCGTCGTCGGATACATTCTTCGCCCGCACCTTGGCGGACGCCTCCTCGATCGGCATGCGGATGACGGTGACGGATTTGACTTCCTGCGGGCGGTTGGGCCTGAGGCTGTCGGCGCGGCCGGGATAGAACCGGTTCACCACATCGGCCAGTGCCTTGGCCTTGAGCGCGGGATCGTCGACGATGCGAGCCGTGCCGAAGCACATCGCCGAGCGATAATTGACGGAATGATGAAAGCCCGAACGGGCCAGCACCAGCCCGTCCAGATGCGAGACAGTAAGGCAGGCAGGCGCGCCGCCCTTGAGATGGCGCAGCATCCGGCTTGCCGAGGAGCCATGCCAATAGAGCACGTCACCTTCGCGCCAGAACATGGTCGGCGTGCAATAAGGCTGGCCATCCAGCACATAGCCGACGTGACAGAGAATCGCCGAGTCCAGGATCTGGAACACGGTCCCGCGATCATAGGCGCCGCGCTCGTGCAGGCGCCGCACACGATTGCGTTCATGGACGGGAAAGTTCGATTCGCTCACCTTGACCACCTCAAGACTTGAAAGAGAATGACGGCCAGGTCCGATCCGGGCAAGCGCCCGGCGCGCAATGCTGCCCTGAGCGCCCTCCAGGCTCGCATATTCAACCTTCCGCTTTCACCGCCTCGGCCAGGAACGCGAAATCGGCGTTGCCGCCCGAAAGCACCAGGGCGACATTCCTGCCTGCCACCTTTCCCGCCAGAAACGCCGCCAACGCCGCGGCTCCGCCCGGCTCGACCATGAGCTTCAGCCTCAGCGCCGCGAAGGCCACGGCGTGCCGGAGTTCGCGGTCGCCGACGGCAAGTCCCGGCGCAAGCAGGCCATCCGCGGCCGCGAATACGTGGACCCCGGGGGTGGGCGCCATCAGGGAATCGGCCACGGAAAGCGAGCCGCCTTGCGAAGTCCCGGGCGCCGTGAGACGGGCGTGGCTCAAGAGCGAGCGGCGCATGCCGTCGAAATTCTCGGGCTCAACGCTTTGCACTTTGGCCGCGATACGGGCGCCGTTGAGGGCCAGCGCGATACCGGTGACCAGCCCGCCCCCCGAGCAGGGCACGGCGACGGCATCCAGCACGACGCCCGACCGCTCGGCATCTTGGGCGATCTCAAGCCCTACCGTTCCCTGCCCCGCCATGATCTGAGGATCGTCATAAGGCTTGATCAATGTGGCGCCCCGTTCCGCGCAAAGCCTGCCCGCTATGGCCTCGCGGTCGTCTCGCAGCCGGTCGTAAGCGACGATCTCGGCCCCAAAGGCGCGCGTGCCTTCGATCTGGGCCTTGGGCGCGTCACCAGGCATCACGATCAGAGCGGGAATGTCCAGATG
>JBOHKF010000324.1:0-2800 GCA_050729015.1 Rhizomicrobium sp.
GGCCTCGCCCAAGCGGATGTCGCCAATCGGCGAGGCCGGGGCACGGCCATCAAACCATTCCACGATGGCGGGGGCGGGCATGTCGCGGGTGATGGCGGCCTCGGCCCGGGCGTAGAGCGATCCCCGGCCCGGCCAGTCGCTGGCCATCTTAAGGGCGGCGTCGATATCGGCGAATTTGGCGCCGCTATCGCGGTCGAGCGCAAAGCGCCACTGGAGAAGCTGGCGTGCGACGCTATCCTGTCCCTGATTGCCCAGCGCCAGCGCCTTCGCCCATTGGCCGGCCGCGGCCGCCGCGAAGGCCCGCATGTAGACTTCGTGGTCGGTCGGCGAAAGCACCCGGATGGTCACCGGCCGCCCGATCGCGACAGAATTGGAAGGATCGGCCCGAGTTGCAGCCGCAAACCCCGTCGCCATCAGGATGGCGAGAACGATGCCGATTTGCCGCAAGCCCATGCCCATGCTTGTTGAAGGACTATAGTTCAGCTTAGACGGAGGACACAGTTCAAGGCCATAATGGAAGATCACGGATGAACGGAACCTTTCCATGACCAGCGTGCGCGAACGCATCAAGGGCTCCATCCCGGCTCTGATCACGCCGATCAGAGAGGGCAAGGTGGACGAGCGGGCTTTTCGCAGGCTGGTCTCCTGGCAGATCGAGCAAGGAAGTCAGGGACTGGTGCCTTGCGGCACCACCGGAGAGTCCCCGACCCTGAGCCATGAAGAGCAAATCAGGGTGATCGAAATCTGCGTGGAAGAGGCGGCGGGGCGGGTGCCGGTGATCGCCGGTGCCGGCTCCAACTCCACCGAGGAAGCCATTGCTCTTCACCGCGGCGCCAAGGAGGTGGGTGCCGATGCCGTTCTCTCGGTGACGGGCTACTACAACAAACCGTCCCAGGAGGGACAGTACCGCCATTTCAAGGCCCTGGCGGAAGCCGTGGACATTCCCATCCTGCTTTACAATATCCCGGGCCGAGCGATCGTGGAGATCGGCGTCGAGACCATGGCGCGCCTGTCCCAGATACCGGGGATCATCGGGGTGAAGGATGCCACCGCCAATCTGATGCGGCCCACGCGCGAGCGCAACGCGTGCCGGCGCGACTGGCGTTTTCTCTCGGGCGAGGATGGCACGGCGCTGGGCTACATGGCGCATGGCGGGCATGGCTGCATCTCGGTCACCGCCAATGTGGCGCCGCGCCTCTCGGCCGAATTCCAGGATGCCTGCCTCGGCGGCAAATTCGACCGGGCCCGGGAATTGCACGACAAGCTGATGCCGCTTCATGACGCCATGTTTTGCGAGCCCAGCCCGGCGCCCGTCAAATACGGGGTCTCGCTTCGGGGATATTGCACCGCAGAGGTGCGTTTGCCCCTGGTGGAATTAAGCGAGGCCGGGCGCGTCTGCGTCAGAGAAGCGATGAGGATCGTGGGCCTTAAGGTCTAGAACATGGCCCCCAAGGATGGAAACAGCCGGCATGGCGTTCTGGCGCGCGCGATCCGCCGGAAGCGGTGCTACGAGCGATCCGGGGCGCCCGCAAAGGTTCGATCCCGGGGGATCGTGCCCTAATGCCCAAAAAGCGGGATGACGGCACCAGAATCATCGCCGACAATCGCAAGGCGCGATACACTTACGCGGTCGAGTCGGTGCTGGAAGCCGGCATCGTGCTCACCGGCTCCGAAGTGAAAAGCCTCCGAACCGGCAAGGCCACGATCGGCGAAAGCTATGCGCAGGCCAAGGACGGCGAGATCTTTCTGGTGAACGCCTATATCCCCGAATACACGCAGGCCAGCCGTTTCAATCATGAGCCCAAGCGGGTGCGCAAGCTTCTGGTGCGCAAATCCGAGATTGCCAAGCTCTCCGCCGCAACCCATCAGCAAGGCATGACGCTGATCCCGCTCAAGATGTATTTCAATCCCAAAGGCGTGGCCAAGCTTGCGTTGGCAATCGCCAAGGGCAAGAAGCTGCACGACAAGCGCGAAAGCGAAAAGCAGCGCGACTGGCAGCGCGACAAGGCGCGATTGCTACGAAATCGCGGCTAGCGTTTTTGCCCTCGCCGCCACCTCCTCGAACATTTCCGGCGTGAGCACGCCGGTATTGGTGTTGTAGCGCGAACAATGATAGCTCGAAATCAGGGTGTATTTGCCGACCGTCTCGTAAACCATGCCGTGCTTGAAGGGATGGAGCTTTTTTCTGGCCTCAAGCGCGTCGCAAACCGAGTCATGGGCAATCCTGCCAAGCGCCAGGATCACTTTGATATTCGGCAGGGTCGCGAGCTCGGAGTTCAGGAACTGACGGCAAGTTCTGATCTCGGAAGCTTGCGGCCGGTTCTCGGGAGGCACGCAGCGAACCGAATTGGCAATGCGGCAATGGAGCAATTCCAGCGAATCGCCGGCGCGCTCCTCGTAAGTGCCTTTGGCCAACCCCAGTTTCAGCAGCGTGCCGTAGAGAAGATCGCCGGCCCAATCGCCGGTGAAGGGCCGGCCGGTGCGATTGGCGCCGCTGAGTCCCGGTGCGAGACCGGCGATCAGAATGCGCGCGTCAAGCGGCCCGAAGCTGGGTACCGGTGCATTGAACCAATCCGGTTGGCGGCGGCGATTTTCGGCGCGGAACGCCTTGAGCCGCGGACAAAACGGACAATCGGGAGAGGGTTCGAGGGGCTTTTTCACCCGCCCGCTAAACCAGATTCATTCGGCAGGCGCAAATTGGGGCGCCGTTCTGGAGCCTTCGCGGGCGATCTGGCTCTTGAGGTCGTCGAGTTCGATGAAATTGTCGGCCTGGCGCCGCAGTTCGTCGGCGACCATGGGC
>JBOHKF010000325.1:0-12686 GCA_050729015.1 Rhizomicrobium sp.
CAATTGCGTCCCGGCGAAGGTCAGAGTCGCGCCATTGCCGAGCGACTGGCCGGGGGCGCCGCTGCCGCTCACCTGAAGCGCGGTCTGCAGCATGGGAAACGCGGTGCCGTTGGCAGGAGGGCTGGAGCTGAAATCGGGCGTCGAGGCCCCCGCCGCAGCCGTAAAGGACCCGGCAAGCGTCGCTTGCACCGGCGCGCCCACGCTGGCGCTGCCGGATGAGCCTGAAGACGGCGCGCCCGATGAGCCCGAAGATGACGAGCCCGAAGACGGCGTGCCCGACGAACCGGATGAACCCGAAGATGTCGAGCCCGATGCGCCCGAGGATGACGCGCCGGATGAGCCCGAAGACGGCGTGCCCGAAGCGGGCGACGTCGAACCGGACGACGTCGAGCCGGAGCCCGGCGGGGAACTGCCTTGCGAAGCGGGAGTGGATGAGGAGCTGCCCGATGAGGAGGGGGACGGCGTGGCCGAGGAACCGGACGAAGTCGAACCGGATGTCGAACCCGATGAGGAGGACGAAAACTGGCCCGAGGACGAAGACTGGCCCGACGAAGACTGGCCCGAGGAAGCGGGAGCCGGGCCCGGCGGGTCCATGGCGGGCGATCCTCCGCCCCCGGAGGAACAGGCGCCTAAGGCAGCGAGACTGAAGGAGAGGGCAAGCGTCCCCGCGAGAATCCGCATCGTGTCATCCCATCACCTCCCAAGTGCGGAATTCCCTCGTTTGTCATTTAGCCCAAGACGACCGAACCGGTCCAGATGTCATTTCTCGCAGCGTGTGTTGTAGCCATCCGGAGTTCCAGGAGTTCCGCCGGCGGAACGGTTGGAACCTTGCACGGTGCGGCGCGAATTTCCTTCCGGGACGTTATCGAACAGAGGTTCATTCGAGTGGAGTACTCATGGAAAGGACAATCATCGCAGGGCTTGCCGCCCTTTTGCTCTCGGCAGGCGCGGCCCTAGCCCAGTCCGACAGCGGAGCCATGCGTTCGGAAACCATGCATTCGGGAGCCAGTGCTTCGGACGGTGCGCCCTCGAACGCGACGACAACCGCGCCCAGGAAGATGCGTAGCGCCGGCACGCCCAGAGCCGAAGCGCGGCTGAACCGGGCCGAGGCGCAGGAGACCCGGCAGTTGAACATCCAGGAATCGCAGCAGGTGGCCGGCACCAACAAGGCCGCTGCCATGGACAACAACGAGAGCGCGAACGCCAGCATGTCGGGGAACGCCAGCATGTCGGGCTCGGGCTCCAACCGCACGCCCTGACCCGGTCAGCGCGCCAGACTTGGCGCGCCAGACTTGGCGCGCCAGACTTGGCAAAGGCCAGGCCCGGCGGCGCTTCAATCCTCGGCTGTCGGCTTTTCGATCGGCCGCAAAGGGGTGCGGCGATAGCCGCGCCGGCCCGGTGCTTCGAGCGGTGTTCCCGCCGGACGCCCGCCCAGTTCGATCGGCGGCCAGGGCGGCCGGCCGCCTTCCGTCCCGCCTTGCTGGCCCTCCGGATCCACCTTTGGATCGCTTTTGCCGCGGCCGGCGTCTTCTTCGCTCATCGGCGCCGGATTCTGAAATTCTCCGTCCGGGTTTTTCATCTCGGTATCGCCTATCGGCACGGTAAGGCCCTTCGGGCCGGCCATCAAGTCCCGCTCCTCATCCAGCGCTTGCTTGCGCTCCCGCTCATAGGCGGCGCTGTAGCCTTCCGCCTCGGAGCCTCGATGGGGCCCCGGCAGCATTTTTCCCGGCGTTGCCATGCCAATCTCCTGTTGCAGGGAATGAACGATCCGGGACGGGGGAAGGTGCCTTGGATGTGCCTTGGATCACCAAAGTCGCCGCCCGAAACAGATCAGGCCCGGATAGGGGTGGCTGCCGTAAGGGGCGACAGGTTCGAAGCCCAGGCGTTCATAAAGGGCGACGGCTTCTTTCATGTGCGGCAAGGTGTCGAGCTTGATCTCGGTATAGCCGATCCGGCGGGCGCGCCGCAGGACGGCTTCCATCAGTTTCCTGCCCACGCCTCGCCCTCTGGCGGAGGGCATCACATAGAGGCGCTTGATCTCGCCCGCCCGGACATTCAGCGGCTTGAGCGCAACCGAGCCCATGGCCGTGGCGCGGCAATCGAAGGCCAGCAGAATTGCGCCGCGCGGCGGGGCGTAAGCACCGGGAAGGCCGGCGATCTCGCTATCGAAACCTTGCGGCGTGAGATCCACACCCAGCCCCGCCGCATAGGCCGCAAACAGCGCGCGCACCGACGCGATGTCGCGCTTCCCGGCCGGGGCGATGCGCAGGGTGCCTTTGCTGGTCACCGCCGAAGGCTAGAGCAATTCCAGGAAAAGCGCGAAGCGGGTTTCCGCGGCCGGTTTGCGACAAAGCGCAGGAGCGGATGGCCGCTTCAGGAATTCCTTGGTGCCGCGTGGTTAACGTGGGGCGCGCGCGGGTCGCCATGTCTGTGGACCGGTTCACCAAACGTCAAGAAGTGGTGCCTATGCTGGCTCAGGGTGATTGGGGTCAAAGACGGCGATGTCGTCGCGCATCTTGGTAATCGAAGACAATAGCGGGGTCATCGAAGTGATCCGCCGGGCGCTCGAGACGGCGGGGCACGAGGTCTGCACCAGCCTGAACGGACTCGACGTTTTTTCCCTGTTCGAGAGGTTCGACCCCGAGCTTCTGATCACCGATGTGATCATGCCCGAACTCGACACCATCGACACCATCGTCGAGTGCCGCCGCCGTCGGCCCTCGACCGGCATCATCGCCATTTCCGGCAACCGGCATCTGTTGACGATTGCCGCCAAGCATGGCGCCGATTTCGTGCTGGCCAAGCCTTTCGGGCCCGGCCAGCTCAACGCGCTGGTTCGAACCGCGCTGAATTGAATTTGCGGCCGTCTATCTGGCGGTCGGCAGAAGGATTTCGGTGGCGATTTCGCCCTTGGGTCCATGGCCCACCCGGATCGTCACCTGCTGGCCTTCGTGCAGTTCGCCGATTTGCGAACGCCGGAGGGTCTCCATGTGCACGAACACGTCGGCAGTGCCCGGCCCCCGGGATACGAAGCCATAGCCCTTGGAGCGGTTGAACCATTTGACCACGCCTTCGAGAATCGGTCCTTGCGGCTCGGAAGGGGCGCGCGGCGCGCCATCATTGTTTGCCGGCATCGGACGCGCGGTCGAATTGTCCACCGAGATCAGCCGCACCGCTTGCCGGCCGCGGGCCCCCACGGCGACCTCACAAACCACGGTTGCACCTTCCTGGACGGTCCGGAAACCGGAATGGCGCACGCAGACCTGATGCAGCAGAATGTCGCTTCCGCCCTGGCAGGGCATGATGAAGCCGTAGCCTTTGGTGAAATCGAACCATTTCACCTGACCGGAGATGCGAGCCGTCGAACTGGGCTCGGCCCTGACCCGCAAGGCCCGGCTTTCCGGCATCACCCGATCCGCGTGGCTCATCTTTCCTGGCCCTATCTTTCCCGGCCTGCCGTTCCCGGCCTGTCTTGGCGCCGGTTCGGGCGCCCCCGCGATCCGTCGCCCGCCGGTCGCACCCGATCGTCGAATGGGATAGAGCGTAGGAGGAGAGGTCGAATCTGTCTGTCATCGGGAAGGAACAGGGCGTTCCAGATACGGAACGGGTGGGAACATGATCGAGGGAGCAACCGAATCGTCACTTTCGCGGCCTCTGAAGGCGAAGGCGCGTGACGTGCTCGGACTCGATGCGCTCGAATCCTTTCCCAACGCTCTGCCACCCCGGGCCGAGCAACTGTGGCGGGTGGATCATTTTGCGGCAGACATTCCCTTCACCAACCCGATGTTCGTGCCGGTCGAAGAGCCGTCCCCCGATATCGGCCTCATCCACCACAGCATCGCCCTGGTGGCGGCGCGCCATCAGGCGTTGCGCACCCGCCTGACGCTCAAGGACGGCCGGCCGCTTCAAATTGTGGAGGAATGGAAGAGCACCCGTCTCGAACTCACCCCCGTCTTGCGCCGCGACCTGGCCCAGGATCGCCCCGACGCCCCCGACAATCCGGTCAGCCGCTTCACCAAGGCGACAATGGATCTGTATGCCCAGGATACATTTCGGGCCCAGGCCTTCCGCGACGAACACGGCCAGGTCACCCTCGGCTTCCTGGCGCACGGCTATTTCTCCGATGCCTGGTCGTCGCAACTTCTGCTCAAGGAGTTCCGCGAGGCCCATGCCGCGCTGAGAGAGAAGCGGCATCTCTCATTGCCGGCGCCGCCCGCGCAATATGGCGATTATGCACTCGCCCAACGCCGTTCGCTGGAGCGCGACCTCGCCTCCCATCTCGCTTATTGGCAAGGCAAGCTTGCGGGCTCACCGCCCACCCACCTGCCGTCGGACCGTCGCACGGAGACCGGCCGCCGCGGACGATCCTATTTCTTCATCGGTCGGGAGGTTATCGAGCCTCTGGTCGCGCTTGCCCGGCACGAGCGGGTATCCCTCACGCTCCTGCTGCTGGCCGCCTACCAGGTGGCGCTGGGCCGCTGGAGCGGCCGGCGGGAAATTCTCTCCGCCGCCTATACCGCCGACCGGGTCAAATCCCGATTTCAGGATACCATCGGCTTTCTGGTCGCCAACCTGCCGGTTTGCGCCAGGCTCGAACCCAGGCAGGGCTTTGCGTCCTTCCTTGCCGCTCTCGCCAGGGACTTCTACGGCAGCTATCCCCACCGCGAATTGTCGTGCGAGCTTTACGAGGCGATCTTCGAGCCGCCAAAGCCCTTCTGCCCCGCGGTCTTCAATTTCCTGCCGCTTGAGAAGCGCTTTTGCGCCAGCGAGCTTCTCTCGCTTCCCGCTTTCGATGGCACGGTCAGGGGCCCGGATGGGCCCAAGCCCGCGATCTACCGGCAGCTCTACCTCGGCCTGGCGCAATATCCCAACGGCCTTCTGGGCAAGCTATTCTACGATGCCGATCTTTTCACGCCTGCGGGCGCGGAAAGCTTCGTCCCTCACTTCCGGGCCGTGCTGGCGGGGATTGCAAACGGCCATACCGTCACGGTCGAGGCCCTGATGTAGCGATTATTTCGCGGCCGCGGTCGCGGATTTGAGATCCGCGCGGAGATTTTCCTCCTCGAAAAACGGCGCCGCGCCATAGCCCGCGAACAAGGCATTGACCAAAGGTTCTCCGCGATAGACTTCGGCAAGCTTGGTAGGATGAATGAATTCATCGCGGAACCAGGGAAAATGCTGAGGGTTGAAGGCCTCCGTGATCCAATCGATAGTGCGCTTCACCCTGGCGATGCGCTTTGCTTCCGGGTGATAACTCATCCAAATCTCGATCGGCTGTACAACACCCAGATGTATTGGGACAAGGGGAGCGCCGATCGCTTGCGCGTAGGTCGGAAGCATGCCGATTCCGGCGCCCTTGGCAATTGACCAGTAATGAGCGCTGCTCACGTTGCTACGCAACGAGACGAACCCAACCGGGGGGAGTCCCGGAAAAAGTCTATCGTACAGTTCGCGCCATCTAATATCGTCGTCGGATTGAACGACCAACCGATGGCGCTGAAGGTCGGAAATCGTTTCAGGGACGCCGTAGGTATCCAGATAAGACTTTGCTGCAAAAAACATAAGGTGCATGCAACCCAGCTTCAGCATCTTTAAGTCCGATGCCACTGGCCTTTGCCTTTGCACAGAGACATCGGCTTCTAGCCGCATGAGATCGGCACATCTGGCTTCGCAGGTGAGGTTTACCATGAGCTTGGGATTGGCCCGCTGGAACTCCACCAGCCGGGGCGCCAGCCAGAAAGTGCCCAGCCCTTCCGTCACGGCCAGCCTAACTTCTCCTTCGACATCCTTCTGTGAGGCGTTGCGCGCCCTGAGAAGATCGAAGGATGCAGCTTCCATCCTGAGCGCCGCATCATAGATCCGTTCGCCTTCCGCGGTCGCCCTGACCCCATCCACATGCCGCGTCAGGAGGATGACGCCGAGACCATGTTCGATCCCGTCCACCTTGCGCCTCAGCGCATTGATGGACTGTCCCAGCTTTTCCGCGGCCGCGCGGAAACTGCCGTTTCGGACGACCTCGAGGAATATCCGTATGGTTTCCCAATCCGGAACCCTCCTGGGCTTAACCAAGAGCGCATGTTCACCTTGAGGAACACCCCGTTCCTCCAAAAGGTGCTGACGCAAACGATTGACCAAGAAACAATGGCTCCTTCTGACAGCGCTTGTATCACGACTCGATAGTGCCGAGGCCCCTATGACTGAACACCCCCTGCGACTGGTTCGCAACGATTTTGGTCCGATGCTTAATGGAAAAGCCAAGCATCAGCTCGATCAACTCGATTCCACTAAATATGCCAAGAACTTAATCCTGTTCCGGGCGGACACTATTACGCTGGATCATCTGCTCGCCCTTGCAACCCCTCATATTCCGGGGCTGACCGGAACAGCGGTCGTGCAAAAGGTGCTGGCGCATAATCCAGATTGTGTGTGGGCGGTCGCGCGAAAGCGGGATTTCAACAACGCCGCGCCGGTTGGAGAGGGCTTTTTCGCGATGCTTCCTCTCACTGGCAAAGGCCTCCATCGGTTGGCAACGAAGACATTCAACGGGGCGAACCCCGATCTCGACCTGGTGACGAGGCTCGATGAAAGGCCGACCGGCCTGTACATGTGGGCTACCTACGCGCCAGGCGTGTTGGCCGGCGGCATCAGCCTCTTCATGGACCAGATCGCCAAGGCGCCTTACGACGGCGTGAATTTGTATTCGCGGCCGAACACGCCGGAAGGGGTGAGGTGCAACCAAGCCCTCGGGCTCAAGAAATGCCCCACTATCGGGGCCATCGTCGCCCCGCATTTGTATGAATTTGTCCGCGCCCCCCAACGGCCGCCGCTCTATGACAGCTATCGCCGGAACACAAACTCCGATGGCTTGAGCGTGTCGGTCGCGCGCTCATTCGAGGATCTGATGCGGGTCGTCAGCATGAGGAGCGCGATCTATATCGGCGAGCAGGAATGTCCGTACGAGGAGGAATTCGATGGCAACGACATGGCTGCCGCTCACCTTGTCGGCTATGTTGGAAGGGAGCCGGCTGGCTGCATTCGTGTCCGCTATTTCGCCGATTTTGCCAAAATTGAACGGTTGGCAGTGCGCAAGGAATTCCGCACAACCCGCTTATCCTTCCAACTCGTCCACGCGGCAATCGAGCTTTGCCGCATGAAAGGCTACCGGCGCCTGTATGGACATGCGCAAAAGCGATTGGTCAATTTCTGGAGCCGATTTGGCTTCCGACTGTTCGAAGGAGGCAAGGAACTCGTCTTTTCCGACTTCGACTATGTAGAAATGGTGGCGGAGATCGAGCCCCACCCCGATGCGGTGCGGATCGGGGGCGACCCATACAAGATCATCCGTCCCGAGGGACGCTGGCATGTGCCGGGAATACTGGAAATTTCGGCGGCTCGCGACGTGACGCGGCCCTCGATTGCCAAATCCGTGGGAGACTAGCGGGTCATGACTGCGGTAGTGGATTTCCTGGAGTTCAAAAGCCAGACCGTCACACCCACTCTCGTGCTGGTGGGGCTTCATCGGCAGCCCGACGCAAGCCCCGGCGACCTGCCGGCCTATGCCGGGGTCCTGGCGAATTGCCGCAACACCCTGGAGCATGCCAGAGCCCATCACTTTCCCGTCGCCCATGTCCGGACCATTGCGCCCAAGAGCGCCAGCGACAGGCAGCGTTATCCGGCCTGGATACCCGGCTTTGAGCCGGCCCGGTCGGACATGGTGTTCGACGTGCTGCAGCCGTCCTGCTATTCGAACAGCGAGTTCGCGCGGGTCATGGATTATTCCAGGGGCAATTTCGTGATCGCGGGGCTTTATGCGGAGACCAACTGCCTTTCGACCGCCGTCGACGCCCACCATCGCCGTCATGGCTTCACCTATATTTCGGATGCCTCGGCTTGCCGGCGCAGCGGCGCCTTGCCCGCGGCGGTCTTCCACGACGCGATTTCCCAGGCGATTTCCTGCTACGGCAAGGTCGCGCGAAGCGGCAAGTGGGGTTTTTCGCTGTCCTGCGCCGGCAAAATCCCATGATCCCCGGCCAGGAAAAACATTCGCTCCAATATCTGCTGGCATCGCTCAAGGGCATCGCCCGGGCGCTCGAGGATTTCGGCTTTCGCGAGGAAGCGGGCGAACTCTTCAGGGTCGAGCGCGAGTTGGAGCGCAAAGTGTCGGCGCTCCACAAGCAATAGCGGCGGGAACCGGCATCGTGGCTGTCACTCTCAATCTCACCTGGCGGGCCTGGAGGCAGTTGCGCCGCGCCTGGCGTTTGCCGCGCACGGCGTCCTTGACGGCCGAGGCGTGGGGCCTTGCGCCTTTGCGCTCTCTCATAGCCGTTGTTCAGAACCTGGTTGTCGGCCGCGCTTCGATGGGAGATGCCGAAGCGATATTCGTGCTGGGCTTTTGGCGCTCGGGCACCACCTTGATGCATGAGCTTCTGGCGGCCGACGAGCGTTTCTGCTTTCCCACGAATTATGCCTGCTTTCATCCCCACCATTTCATCTTCACCCACAAATCCGCGCGGGCGCTGAAGCCGGGCCGGGTCCGCCGCCCCCAGGATGGGATGACGACCGGCTGGCAGACGCCCCAGGAGGACGAATTCGCGCTTCTCTGCCTTGGCGCGCGCTCTCCTTACGAGGGGCTCATCGCGGCCGGCGACTTCGACAAATCTCTGGCTCTTGCCGATCCCGAAGACCTGGGGCCAAAGGACAGAAGGACGTGGGAGAAGACATTCCTGAAATTCTTCCGGTCCGTGCGCTTCGCCCATGGCGACAGGCCGATGGTCCTGAAATCGCCGCCTCACTCCTACCGGGTGCGCACCCTGCGCAAGCTGCTCCCCAAGTCCCGCTTCATCCTGATGGTGCGCGATCCCGCCCAGGTGTTCGAATCCATGATGAAGACCTACCGGGCCTTTTCCCTTCGCTACGGCCTGGTGCCGGGTCTTCCCAACCGGGAATTGCGCGAGTTGATCCTGAAGGAGCGGCTGCGCTGCGAGGAAAAGCTCATCTGCGGCCTGGCCGGCCTCGGTGAAGACCGGTTGGCCCTTGTCAAGTTCGAGGACCTGATCGCCGATCCGGCGGCAACCGTCAAAACCCTTTACCGGCAGTTCCGACTGGGTGGGTTCGAAGAACGCCGCATCCGGCAACTCCCGCGCCCCCAGCCGGCGGCGCTGCCGCCCGAAGAGTGGCAGGAGCGGCTTTCGAGCGCCTGGTCGAGCCTGTTCGCGCGCTACGGGTATCGGCCGCCCTATCCGAAAACGGGGATCGCAGAACAATTCCAGGAACAGTATAAAGCGGTTTTCCGCGCCAGCGCCAAGGAGTGACGAAATGCCGGACAAATCCGTCGAGAGCCAGGTGATCGCGCTTCTCAAAACCAGCTTCCCGGGCGCGCGGCAGCCGATCACGCGGGACAGCGATTTCGTGGTCGATCTTGACGCCGACTCCATGGCCATGGTGTCGCTGATTTTTGCCATCGACGAGGAATTCGGCATCGGCACGGACCAGTTGGGGGCGCTGGTCGTGGATTGCCGCACGGTCGGTGATCTCGTCTCGGCCGTCGAACGGCTCAGGCATGAACGCGCAGCCTGAGGAAGGACTGCGCTTCGACCGCCTCTTGAACGGCCTCGCCGACAAGAGGGGCGCGATCGTCACCCTGGCCCAGGGCGCGCCCGTCCGGCACGGCTTTGCCGGACTGGCAGCGGACGTAGCCCGGGCCAAGGAGCAGTTGCTTCGCTGGAAGGTCAAGGCGGGCACGCGGGTGGGCATGTTCGCGCCCAATTCCTACGCCTATGTGGTCTACGATCTCGCGCTGATCGCCATCCATGCCATACCCGTGGGGTTCACCGACGATTTTGCGCGCGAGATCGGCCGGGAGCTGGTTGAGCGCTATCGCCTGGCGCTGATGCTGCTTGCGAAGAGCGTTGCCCATTCCTTCACCGCAACCGACAAATTCGTGGCCCTGCTTGACGGCGAGAACGGCGATGTCGAGGCCATCGCGCGCGAGCCTTATGCCGATGGCGACGAGCCGGACGATTTGTGCCTTGCCTTCTCGTCAGGCTCGGCAGGCGGCCTCAAGGGCCTCGTCATCAGCCGCAAGGGCGCGGAAACGACCCTGCCGCCGGTGGTGGATGCGGTCGAAGTCACCCATCGGGACCGGCTGCTTCTGTTCCTGCCAATGTCCAATTTTCAGCAACGCATGATGTACTACGCCGCCATCGGCTACGATTTCGACGTCGCGGTGACGGACTATACCCAACTCTACCCGGCGATGAAGATATTGGAGCCCACCATCCTGATCGCCCCGCCGGTCTTCTTTCACCTCACCCACAACCGCTTCGCCGCCGCCTGCAATGGTTGGCGCATCAAGGCGCTCGCGCGGCTGATCGCGGTGCTGCCGGGGCGCCGCTTCCGCCGGACTCTGGCCCGGCATGCCTTCAAGGATGTCCATGGCCTGTTCGGCCGGCGCATGCGGCTTCTCATTTCCGGCATGGCGCCCTTAAACCGCAGCGCCATCCGCTTCTTCGATGCGGTGCAGCTTCCCTTGTGCGAATCCTATGGCCTGGCGGAAACCGGCTCGCTCACCTACCGGCCGGCTTTTTCCAGGAATCGCGCCTCGGTGGGAAAGCCGCTCAAGGGCGTGACCATCGAATTCGCCGACGATGGCGAGATCGCGATCCGCCGCGAGGCTTTCCTGACCCGGAAATATTTCCAATGCGCGGCCGGGGAGAACGAAAATACATTCCAGAAAGGCCGCGTCCTGACCGGCGACATCGGAGAGATGGATGGCGAGGGCTGGCTGCGCCTCCTGGGACGCAAGAAGGAGTTGATCGTCACCCCCGGCGGCTTCAAGATCCATCCCGAAGTGCTGGAAGGCGAACTCAATCTGTCGCCCGACATCGTCCAATCGGTTATTTTCCAGAAGATGGGCGTCGGCCATCTCACCTGTGTCGTGGTGCCGGGCGGAGAGGCATCGGAATCGGCGCTGAAGCGCATTCGCGGATATGCGGACCGGATCACCAGGGACAGGAAGGTCCGGATCGGAGAGATACTGTTGGCCGAGGAACCGTTCTCCGCCCAGAACGGCCTTTTGCGTCCCAACCTCAAGCTCGACCGCAAAGCCATCGCCGCCAGATATGCCACCTGAGCCATGGGCGACAACAGCGCCAAGGCCCTGATTGCCGCAGCGGTGGAATATGGCTGGCCGGTCTTCGAAGTCGCGCGGCTGTCCTATGATTTCAGCTACAATCCCGCCAATCCGCGGCGCACCCCCGTCAATCGCCTGGCGCACCGCAGGATCCTTTCCGATCACCGGCACCGGCTGGTGACCACGCCCAATCACGACACCTTGTATTCAAGCGCCATCCTCGATCTTTCAGCGGGGCCGGTCACGCTCAATGTGCCGGCCTTTGGCCGGCGCTATTACTCGCTCGCTTTCATGGACGCCTATACCAACGCCTTCGCCTATGTGGGCTCGCGCACCGCCGGCGGCGAAGGCGGCTGCTATCTGGTCCTGGGGCCGGACTGGCACGGCAAGGTGCCGGCGCCGGCCGCCATCCGCGCGCCGGGCAACCACGCAAGCCTTCTGGCCCGCATCCGGGTTGAGGATTCCTCGCACTATCCCGAGGTCCATCGGCTTCAAGATGGGTTGCATCTGTCCGGCCCGGAAGTCTCGCGGCCCGATCTGATCGTGCCTCGGCAACGGGAGCCCGAGAATTTCATCGCCATCGTCAACCAGGTGCTGCGCTCAGACCCGCCGCCGCCGACCGATGCCCCGCTGTTGAACAGGCTGGCTCCCATCGGCATGGGTGAGGCCCACTTGACGCCCCAGCAAAAGACCTGGTGGCGCTTGCATTTCGCAGCTTCACGCGAGGCTCTCATCCAAGCCGGCAAGCACCTCGGTCCGTCCGTCCACGGCTGGCAATATCCGCCGGCTTCGGTGGGCGATTTCGGCACGGACTACCGCACGCGCGCCATCATCGCCATTCAGGGCCTGGCCGCGAATGTTTCGGCGGAATCGGTCTACGCCCTCGGCCTGGCCGACCAGCAAGGCGGGGAGTTCGATGGCCGGTACCGCTATCGCTTCACCCTTCCCCCGGGGACGCCGCCGGCCCGAGCCTTCTGGTCGCTGTCCCTTTACGAGGGGTTGCCGGATGGCGGCCTTTATTTCGTGGACAACCCGCTTCACCGCTATGCGCTGGGCAGCGCAACGGATGGACTGAAGCGCGGCGAGGGAGGAGCACTGGACATCCTGATCGGGAAGGACAGGCCGTCGGACATCGCCAACTGGCTGCCCGCGCCTTCCGGGCCTTTCGCCTTGATGATGCGCGCCTACCTCCCGGGGGACGAAATGCGCGACGGGCGTTTTCGCTATCCCGGCATCGAAAGGCTGGATTGAAAGTTTCAACCGATCAGCCGCACCGCGAGCAAGAGGGTCGCGGCCCCCAGCAGGGTGGCGATGGTGGTGAAAAACCGCGGCTGGGCATGAAGGCTCGCGGGTAGCAGGTCGCTTGCGCCGATATAAAGAAAGAAGCCGGCGAACAGGGCAAGAAGCAGCGCCACGTCTGCCGGCGGCAAGCCGATCGCGAAGCTCAGCGCCGCGCCGGCCAAGGGTGCGGCAGCGTCCAGCAGCAGCCAGCGGAGGGCCGGCTTACGCCGGCCGCCATTCTTGATCACCACATTCACGGTGTTCAGTCCATCGG
>JBOHKF010000326.1:0-2226 GCA_050729015.1 Rhizomicrobium sp.
GTGACATAGACACCGGAATCGGCTTTCTCGACCACATGCTGGAGAGTTTTGGCCGCCATTCCATGATCGATTTGAAGGTCCACGCACAAGGTGACCTGCATGTGGACTTTCACCACACCACGGAAGATACCGCGATCGTGATCGGGCAAGCGGTGAGAAAGGCCTTGGGCGATCTTTCCGGCATCACCCGTTTCGGCGCCGCGCTCATTCCCATGGACGAAGCGCTGACCCGGGTCGCCGTGGACATCTCCAACCGCCCTTACCTGGTCTGGAAAGTGAACATTTCCAAACCCAAGCTGGGCGAGATGGACACGGAATTGTTCAAGGAATGGTTCCAGGCTTTCGCCCAGAATGCCGGCATCTGCCTGCACATCGAAAACCTCTATGCCGACAACAGCCACCATATTGTCGAGACCTGCTTCAAGGGCTTGGCGCGGGCGCTTCGTCAGGCCGCGACGCCGGATGAAAAATTGGCGGGCGCGCCCGCTTCCACCAAGGGTGTGCTGGGCGCGCGCACTTAGAGCAATTCCAGGAGCCGTGTGAAGTGGGTTTCCAAGGCCGACTTGTGACAAGACAATGACTTGGAGAGGATCCGGTGATCGCGATTTCCACCGCGGCGGATGTCGCGCGGGGCGTATCGAGGCTTTTGATCCAGGAAGGCTTCTCGCCGATCCTGGAATTTACCTTGCCCAATGGCCGTCGGCTGGATGTGGCGGCCTTGGGTCCTTCGGGCGAGGTGCTGGGAGTGGAAATCAAGGTGGCACTGGCCGATCTCAAGGGCGACGGCAAATGGCCCCAGTATCTGGACTATTGCGACCTCTTTTATTTCGCCATCCCCCCGGCTTTCCCGCCGGAGCATGTGCCGGCGCAAACCGGCCTGATGGTGGCCGACCGCTATGGCGGCGACATCGTCAAGCGCGCCGGGGCCCGGTCGCTCCATCCCAGCCGCAGAAAGGCCGTCACCTTGAGCTTCGCCAAGGCCGCCGCCTTGCGGCTGTCGGCGATCATGGAAACCGTCGCCATGACACCGCCGCCCAATCCGGCGACCCCCGATGTTGAGCAGAGCTGACGCGCGAAAGATCGCGCTTTGCGTCGAAGGCGCCAGCGAAGCGCCTTATTTCGGCAAGCCCGCCGTCTTTGTCGAGGAAAAATTCCTCACTCGCGTCCATCACAAGGAAGACGCGGTCGTGCTGGCGATCGGCTCCATGGAGATGCGCGACGTGATGCTGGAGGCGGAGCCCGATCTTTTCTACATCACCGATCATTATCGGAAATTTCCCTATCTGCTGGCCCGGCTCTCCAGGCTTACCAAGGCGAGCTTGAAGGATTTGCTGAACGCGCGGCTGGTGCAGATCAGGACCAGGAGCGCGAAACATCGCCCGCCCAAAGCAGCACGAAAGGCTGCGGGCAGCCGACAGCCAAGCGGGTAGAGGGCACTTAATTGTCCCCAGTCGGCCTTGGAAAACCGCTTCGCACTTTCTAGCGCGGGCTGCGCTTGGCGAGAATTCTTTGCAGGGTCCGGCGATGCATGTTCAACCGGCGCGCCGTCTCCGAGACATTGTGGCCGCAAAGCTCATAGACCCGCTGGATATGCTCCCAGCGAACCCGGTCGGCCGACATGGGATTTTCCGGCGGCTTGGGTTTCGAGCCCGGCGTCGCCATCAAGGCGGCAAGAATGTCGTCCGCGTCGGCCGGCTTGGGAAGATAGTCGATGGCTCCATATTTCACCGCCGCCACGGCAGTTGCGATATTGCCGAAGCCGGTCAGCACCACCACGCGCCCTTCGGGGCGGACGCTATGCAGGGTCTCGACCACGTCCAGGCCATTGCCGTCATCGAGCTTGAGATCCACCACTGCATAGGCCGGAGGCGATTCTTTGGCGCGGGCACGACCCTCCGCCACCGATTCGGCCAGCGCCACCGTGAAGCCGCGGGCTTCCATGGCGCGGGCAAGCCGCTCGCGCAGGGGCCGGTCGTCTTCGACGATGAGAAGTGTCTTGTCTTCGGCCATCTGCATCCTGCCCGCGCGCTGGCGACATAATACCCCGAAGGGGGCGCGTCAATCCGCCTCGCCCGGTCTCAATTCCCCTCAATCTGCCGCAAGTTGAGCGGGCGGTTCCGGACCGTCGATCACGCCGCGAGGCCAGACGATGGAAACTCGCGCCCCTCCGCCCGCCGGATTTATCGCCTTCACCACCCCGCCGGTCTGTTCCAGGAGGATCTTGGC
>JBOHKF010000327.1:0-8491 GCA_050729015.1 Rhizomicrobium sp.
GCAAGGCCGCCTTCAGCACCGAGGCATCCTGGTCGCCATGATAGGCTTTGCGCCACCCGACTGCGCCAAACCCCAAGCTTCGGTAGAGGCCGAGGGCGGCCACATTATCGCTCGCGACCTCGAGGAACAGCGATGTGGCGCCAAGAACGCGCGCCTGCCCGGCGGCCCCTCGGACCAGCGCGCTTCCCGTTCCGTGGCGGCGCGCGCCGGCGGCCACCGCCAGCGTCAGGATTTCGGCTTCGCCGCCCGCAACCCGCGCCAGAATGAAGCCCTGGGGCGCAAGAAAGGCAAAGACTCCGGGCTGGGCGAGAAGATCGGCTATCGATTTGGCGCTCCACCCGTCCTTAAACGAGGCCGCATGGATCTGGGCCAGCACCGCGATATCGTCGGCCCCGGGATCAAGAAGATGCGGCATCTGGCAATTTGGCATCCGGGGCCCTCAGATAAAGAGGGGCGGGGACCTCGCTTGTAGCAGGTCGCATGAGGGCAAGTCTTGCCACCCACAGGGCATCCGGCTGGCAAATCGCGCTCATCCAAAAGCGCGACCCCAGGTCCTTGCCTGCTGCGAGCGCGCCCGTGCCGCAAAGCGTCGCCGGACCGAAGGCCTCGACCGTCGCGATCGCTTCTGCAAACGGCATCACGGTCGGTGCGAGGACGGTTTCTCCCCGATCCCACAACAGAAGATACGCCTCGCCCCGTCTGGCGTCGTGAATAGCGGCGGCACGGCCATCGCTGCCGGCGGCCGCAAAGGCCATTGCTTCGAGGGTCGTGACCCCCGTCAAAGGCTTCTTCAGGGCGATCCGCAAAGCCCGCATGAAGGCCAGCCCCACGCGTTGGCCGGTGAAGGTGCCGGGTCCGGTGGTGACGGCAAGTCGCTCGAACCCGGCAAAGCAAATGCCCGACGCGGCCACCGTCTCCTGGACCATGGGCGCCAGGGCTTCCGCGTGCCCGCGCGCCATCTCCACAAAGCGATGGGCGAGGCAGCGTTCGCCGTCAAGGACCGCGACCGAACAAGCGCCGAGCGCGGTATCGACCGCAAGCAGACGATCGCTTTTGTTCATCCGCCTGCCGGTACCGTCTCACGGCCGCTTTCGGCTTGGCGCGAATATCCCATGACCATGGCCGCTGGCGCGAACGCTTACAGGATTTTGCATGCTTCATCGAAGGCAAGGCGGGGATTGCGGGGAAAGACGCCCGCGGGATCGCCATGTCCCAGCGCGCAGATGAAATTGGACTTGATGGCGGTGCCGGCGAAGAATTCCCTGTCTACGCCCTCATTGTCGAAGCCGGACATGGGACCGCAATCCAATCCCAGCGCCCGCGCCGCAATGATGAGATAGGCGCCCTGGAGGCTCGAATTGCGCAAGGCCGTGGTTCGGATCAGTTCCTCGTTGCCCACGAAGCCATCCTTCATCCTGGGATTGTTGGGGTAGAGCCGCGGCAGCTTTTGCGGAAAGTCCAGGTCCATGCCGACAACCGCCACCGCCGGGGCGGCCATGGTCTTTGCCTGATTGCCAGGCATCAGGTGCGGCTTAAGCCGTTCCTTGGCTTCTTTCGAAGTCAGGAACAGGATCCGTGCGGGGCTGCAATTTGCCGAGGTCGGCCCCCATCGCATCAGGTCGTAGACCGCCATCAAATGGGCGTTGGAGACGGGCTCGTCCTGCCATTTGTTGTGGGTGCGGGCGGCGCGGAAAACGGCGTCGAGCGATTCATCGTTGACCGCGTGCGACGGCATTCTTCCAGGTTTCATCGCTTCGCTATTCGAGGACATGCCCCCTCCCAGACCGCTTAAACCATTCAAACCGCTTCGACGCCGGTGACCTCGGGCACATAATGGCGCAGCATATTCTCGATGCCGTTGCGCAACGTGGCAGTCGAGGACGGGCATCCTGCGCAGGAGCCTTGCAAATGCAGCGCGACAATGCCGGTCGAGCCGTCAAATCCTTTGAAAATGATGTCGCCGCCGTCCTGCGCAACCGCGGGGCGGACGCGCGTGTCGATCAATTCCCTGATCTGGGCCACAATCTCCGGATCGCCTTCGCCATAGGAGGCCTCGTCCAGATCCTCTCCGGCGCTTTCGATGACCGGCAGGTCGCGCGTGAAATGCTCCATGATGATGCCCAGAAGGGCGGGCTTGAGATGCTTCCAGTCGCCTTCGCGCTTGGTGATGGAAATGAAGTCGGAACCGAAGAAGACTCGGGCAACTTCCGGTATCCGGAACAATGCCTTCGCGAGCGGGGAGCGATCGGCGTGGGCCGGCGCCGGAAAGTCCGCCACCGCGCCTTCGCCCATCACCCTGCATCCGGGCAGGAATTTGAGAGTGGCGGGATTAGGGGTCGCTTCCGTCTGGATGAACATAAGGGTGGAACCTGACAGGGACGCTCTCAAAATGGACCTTGATGCGGCGGCGATCAAGCACACTCAGAAGTCGGATATCAGGCCCTTTTTCTCCCAATCGCCATAACGGGTGGGTTCCGGCCCCTTGGGGCCGCCCGTTTCCGGCGGCAGTTTCGTTGGGATCTCGGCCGCGCGCCGCGCCGCGGCTTCTTCCCTGGCCCGCCTGCCGCCTTCGGCAATCCGGTATGCGATCTCCTGCGGCGATGAAGGTTTTTTGGGCTTGTTCATCGATGACTTGACCCCATCATGGGAAAGCATACATCACTGGCGCGCGGTTTGAGACAAGACCCCATGAATTTATTCAAGACCGTCTTTCTGATGTCGCTGCTCACCGGCCTGTTTCTGGTGGTGGGGGCCTTGATCGGCGGCGGCACCGGCATGGTGATCGCCTTTGCGATCGCGGCGGGCCTGAATCTTTTCGCCTACTGGAACTCGGACCGGATGCTCCTCTCCATGTATGGCGCGCGCCAGGTGGATGGAACCACCGCGCCCGATCTGGTGCACATTGTCCAGCGGCTCGCCGCGCAAGCGGGTCTTCCCGCGCCCAAGGTTTTCATCTCCACCAATCCCCAGCCCAATGCCTTCGCCACCGGCCGCAGCCCCAAGCATGCGGCGGTGTGCGTCACCTCCGGCCTTCTCGATCGGGTCAACAACCAGGAACTGGCAGGTGTGCTCGCCCATGAACTGAGCCATGTGAAGAACCGCGACACCCTCACGATGACCATCACCGCGGTGATCGCCGGCGCGGTCGGCATGCTCGCGAATTTTGCATTCTTCATGGGCGGCCGGCGCAACCCCCTGGGCTTGGTGGGCGTGCTTCTGGTGACGCTGCTGGCGCCGGTTACGGCGATGTTGGTCCAGGCCGCAATCAGCCGTTCGCGCGAATTCGAGGCCGACCGCGCCGGTGCCGAGTTGACCGGCAGACCGTTATGGCTGGCCGATGCGCTGTCCGAAATCGATCGCTCGGCGCGCATCACCTTGAACCCGGCCGCCGACGCCAATCCGGCCACCGCCCATATGTTCATCGTCAACCCTCTCCACGGAAGATTGAGCGGCATGTTCGCCAGTCATCCCTCGACCGAAGAACGCATCGCCCGGCTACACGCGATGGTTGGGCAACCGGCTGCGGTGCCCGCCGGCCCGTGGGGATGACGAGCGGCCTTCCGGCGCGAAGGGCTGCACTTTCCATTTTCAGTCAGGTGTTGCGACAGCGGGTGCCGCTGAGCCGTCTGCTCTGGTCCCCGCCAACACTCTCTCCGCGCGACGCCGCATTCGCGCGCGCGCTGGTCAGCGACGCCTTGCGTCATTTCGGCGAATTGGAGGCGGCGATCCGGCACCTCGCGCCCAAGCCGCTGCCGCCGCACAAATCCGGCCTCGCCACCGAAATTCTGCTCCTGGGCGCGTGCGAGCTTCTGATTCTCAAGACCCCCGCACATGCCGCCGTAGATGCCGCCAACGATCTTGCGGCAAGCGATTCCGAGACGGTGCACTTCAAGCCGCTGGTCAATGCGGTGTTGCGGCGGTTGGCGCGAGAGGCCGGCAAGATCGCATACGATGGATCGCGGTTGAATACGCCGGATTGGCTGTGGAACCGCTGGTGCGCGCAGTATGGCGACTCCAAGGCCCGCGAGATTGCCCGGGCGAACGGCAGGCAAGCGCCGCTGGATATCCATTTGCGGGATGCGAACGCCATCCATCCGCAAAGCGTGAAGCTGTTCGGCCTCAGCCGACGGGTGACCGCGGAAGGACGGGTGGACGATCTTTTAGGCTTCAAAGAAGGCGGCTGGTGGGTGCAGGATGCGGCTGCCAGCCTGCCGGCCGTGCTGCTCGGCGACGTCGCCGGGCGGAACGTGTTCGATCTCTGCGCCGCGCCCGGCGGCAAGACGCTTGGGCTTGCATCCCAGGGCGCCGATGTCGTGGCCGTCGAGATCGATTCCGCCCGCATGCGCCGGGTTCGCGAAAATCTGGCCCGCACCGGTCTTAACGCGCGCCTGATCGAATGTGACCTCAGGGATTTCGAAGGCGAAGCGCCTTTGGTGCTGTTGGATGCCCCCTGCACTGCCACCGGCACCATTCGCCGCCATCCGGACATTCCCTGGATCAGGAATGCGGCGGATGTCACCGCGCAAGCATCGCAGGCGTATGACCTTATGGAAGGCGCGGCCCGCCTGGTCGCACAAGGGGGGCTCTTGGTGTTCGCAGTCTGCTCTCTGGAGCGGGAGGAAGCCGAAGATCAGGCGGCTTTATTCCTGGCCGGTCACCGGGAATTCTCGCGGGTGCCGGTCGAGGCGCGGGAGATTTTCGGCCACTCGGAATGGATCACGCCGCAAGGCGATTTGCGCACGCTTCCCTGCGATCTCGCGCAATTAGGGGGGATGGACGGCTTTTATGCCGCCCGGTTCAGGCGCGTTTCACCGGATCGGTGATTCTCCTGGAATTGCTCCTAGAGTCGGCCCAGCGCGTAGGCGATGGCGAGATAGATTTTGCCGGTGTCGGCCGTCAAGATGGATGACGCCAGAAGGCCGCCCCCATCGCCTTCCCTGGCCCGCGCCAGCAGCGATTCGAATTCCCCAAGATAGCCATCGGCGGTATCGTGGAAATGCGCGTTCTCGCGATAGAGGGTGGCGATGCGATCGATGGCGCCGTCATCGAGCTGGGCTGCCAATTTGCGCGCGAACACGGCGCGGTCGCCGGCCAGATAGCGCTTCCAGTCGTCGCTCTCGGGTGCGGCTCCCGCAGCGATCGCTTCGAGATCCACGGCCATGTCGGAAAGCGCCAGTTGCAAGGCCCCCATGGCCGCGATCGCGCCGGAGGAAAGTTCGCGGCCCTCGCCGCTTTCCACCGCGGCAAGCAGCGTCTTCATTTCCCAACCTTTGCTTTCCGGGGCCCCCGTCGCCTTGGGATCGACAGGGCGTTTGGGCCGTTGCGTGAGTTTGCGTGCCAGGCCTTTGAGGCCTTCGCCTTCGCGCGGTTCGGGTGATGGCGCCAGGCCCGGCGGGGGCGCGACCGCACGCTGGCCTTGAGCGTTACGCGCATGGATGGTCGAAAGCGTGCGGGCTGAAAGGTCCAGCATCTGCTCGGTCTCGGCCTGCACCATCTGGCGAACGCGCTGGGCTTCGCCTTGAGCCAGCAAAGGAAGTCTTGCCAGATGGCGCTCCACGTCTTCGGTGGCCTTGGCGAGAAGGCTGCGAAGGCCGGCCGCTTCGGCGTTCATTTCACCGGCCGCGCGCAACAGCCTCTCGCATTCCGCCATCGCCTCGCCGACAAGGCTCTTGGCATCCTGCTTGGCCTGGGCGGCGCTTTCGCCGATCAAGGTCTGGGCGCCGGAGCCCGCGTCGCGCAGACCCGCAATCAGCCCGGTCAGCACCTGATTGGCGGCTTCGGATGCGTCCTTGAGGCGTTCGGCTTCGCGCGCAAAGGCCCCTGTAAGTTGCGAGGCGCGGCCCGCCGCATTGGCCATGACCAGCTCCAAATGCCGCTCGGCGTCGCCGGTTACCATTTCAAAGCGCTTGGCTTCGCCTCCCAGGGCGCCGATGGCGGTTTCCATGCCGGCGCGCTGCTGCGACAGAGCGGATTCGAAATGGGCGCTGTCCTCCTTCAACCTGGCCAGCATCTCGGTCATCGCGGCGCGGTGCTTTTCCTGGCGCGCGAGCACGAACTCGGCGCGCGCCAGGGCGGCATCGGACACCGATTCGATCTTCTTGGCGTGATTGTCGAGCTGGAGGGCGGCGGCGTGCGGCGCTTCTGCGGCGGCATGGGCGGCGGCGCGGAAGCCCGCGGCCTGCACATCCAGGGATTGCGCCGCCATCTTCAGAGAACCTTCCGCGCTTTCCAGCGCCGCCCGCAGTTGCGCGGTGCGGCCGGCGACGGTTTCGGTCGCCCGCGACGCGGCGTCATAGAGATGGTCGCAGACGCCTTCCAGCCGCTGGCTTTCCTGGGTGAGGCGACCGGCGATGGATTCGCCCCGCACTTGCGCGCGCGCGCCGGCTTCGTCCAAAGCAGCGATCTGGTTTTCCAGTGCGGTCTCGAGCGCCCTGAGCCGGCCGAACGCGCCGTCCAACCCGGCGTTCAAGGCATCGAGTTCCCGCCGCACGGCCCGTCCCAGCCGCGTGGCCTGGCGCGAGGCTCTTTCGTCCGCGGTGAGAAGATGCTCGCCGGCGGCTTTGAGCGCTGCCGCCGCCAGCCCCATGCGGTGCGCGAAAGCGAGGACCGCGCCGATCGCCAGAAACAAGAGCGGCGGCAGCAGAACGGCGGCGCCGAACAGCGCGATTTGCTGCAAAGGTAGCGACAATAGGCCTTTTTGTCCGAAATAGCCCCAGAGATAGGCGCCCCAAATGCCCACCCAGAAGGCCGAGGTGACTGCGGCAAAGAACCAGGCCCCGGCGCCATAGCGGTCGGCCTCCGGCCGCCCGGCGGGCGGCTTGGTTTCAATCGGCGCCTGGTCCTCGCCGGACGCCGCCGAGTCCAACACAACCGCTTGATTTCTCTCGAAATTTCTTACCATCTGGCCTGGGGCTCCCGAGCCTTCGACAATAGCCGAAAGGGGGTGGAATGTAACGCGCGGGCTTTAACGTCGCCTTAGGCGCGCACGGTCCAGGCTTTCCGATCGGGCGGAATCGCGAGACGTGATGGAAGCCGTCGATCTGGATCATCTGGGGCGCTACACCGGCGGCGACCGAACCGTGAATGGCGACATCCTGGGCTTGTTCGACGCCCAGATCATGGGTCTTGTAGCCGAGCTCAGTGCCACCCGCTGCGACCCGAGCCGCTGGCGAGAGATCGCCCACACGATCAAGGGGGCCGCGGGCGGTGTGGGTGCTTTCGCGCTGGGCGAGGCTGCCGCGAGAGCCGAACACACAGACCCCGCCGATACCGTGGATGCCAGGACCGCAATCGAGGCCCTGAAGAGTGAAGCCTGTAGCGTGCATGGATTCATCCAGGCTTATCTGGGTCTCTGACATACGCCGGCCCACGCCGGGCGGGGTTGTTGCCTCCACGCCTTTTACCTATAAGGGCCACGTCTTCCCAACCACTACAGCATGTTAAGTGTGAAATAACCTTGGGCGCGGCCGTTGAAACAGATGTCGCCGTCATCGGCGCGGGGCCTATCGGCCTGTTCGCGGTGTTCGAATTGGGCTTGCTCGACCTCAAATGCCATCTGGTGGACGTACTGGACCGTCCGGGCGGGCAGTTGACGGAGCTGTATCCGGAGAAACCCATCTACGATATTCCGGGCCTTCCCATCGTGACGGGGCAGGAGCTCACCAATCGCCTGATCGAGCAGGTCAAGCCCTTCCATCCCCAATTCCACTTTGGCGAAATGGCGAGTGCGCTCGGCAAGCTGGACGACGGGCGCTGGACACTCGCCACCGACGCCGGCACGCAATTGATAGCGCCGGTGATCGTAATTGCGGCCGGCGCCGGCAGTTTCGTGCCCAAACGGCCGCCGCTGGCAGGCATCGAGAAATACGAGCAGGCCGGCGAAGGACTGGGCGTGCATTACGCGGTGCGCAAGATGGAGACTTTTCGCGGCCGGAATATCCTGATTGCCGGCGGCGGCGACTCCGCGCTCGACTGGACCATCAATCTGGCACCCTTGGCCAAGACCCTGACTCTGGTGCACCACCGCGATGGCTTCCGCGCCGCCCAGCACAGCGTCACCAGGATGCGGGAGTTGGAGGCGACCGGCAAAGTGAAATTTCATGTCGCCAGCGTAAAGGCGTTGCATGGCGAGCAGGGCAGGCTCAGCGCCGTGACTCTGTCGGGCGCCGACAAGACCGAGTGGCGGCACGAGACCGACGCTTTTCTTCCCTTCTTCGGTCTCACCATCAAGCTTGGCCCCATCGCCCGGTTCGGGCTCAATCTCACCGAAAATCTGATTGCGGTGGATCCTGCCCGTTTCGAGAGCCGGACGCCGGGGATTTTCGCGGTCGGCGACATCAACACCTATCCCGGAAAGCTCAAGCTCATATTATGCGGCTTCCACGAAGCGGCCTTGATGGCCCAGGCCGCGTTCCATGTGATAAGGCCCAAGGAGAAGCTGCGCTTCCAGTACCCCACCTCGTCATCCAGCCTGCAGAAGAAGCTGGGCGTG
>JBOHKF010000328.1:0-4346 GCA_050729015.1 Rhizomicrobium sp.
TGCCGAGATCCATGGTGACATCCGCGCTGACGAGCTGGCCGCGATGGCCTTGTATCTCGGCGTCAACCATCATCGGCCCGGTGAGGATATTCTTGAGACCCACGCCAAGCGCCAGCCGCGCCGCGTCGGTCAGCACCCCTTTGGCCGAGATTCTGGTGGTGATGGGATCGTCGGTCTTGAAATCCTCGACCCAATCCGTAATCAGCCGGGTGCCCGCCAAGTTCACGGCGCCGCTCTGGTGCAGATGGCGGTTGTCGATGTCGAAGGCGACCGTGCCATCGGTGAGCTTGAGTCGGCCGAGCGTCACCGCAAAATCGGCCACCTGCGCCTTCACCGAAATTCCCACATCGTCGACTTTGAGATCCGCCAGCATGGGAATGCTGAAGGCAAGATCGGTACTGGCCGTCCCATGGGTCTGTTTGGGATCGATGCCGAAGCGGGTGGCGTAGCCCAGCGGCTGCATGTCTATGAGGGTCATGATTTCGGGCAATTGGCCATCGACATGGGCGGTGAACTGGCCCACCGTGCCATGGCTGTGCAAATCGGGGATCCGGGCGTGCCCGTCGCGCAGCACCAGAGTGCCCACATGGCCTTGGTTGAAATCCGCGCTGAAGGTGTCGCCAGTCAGGGTCGCGTTGCCCGAGACGCCGACAAGGTGGGTCAGGCCTGTCACATAATTGCCCTCCACCCCGCTCAAGGGAAAAGTGAGCTTCACCGCATCGTCGGGAAAAACTTCCCGATCGAGCATTCCCGGTGCAAAATGCGTTTCAAACAGGAAGGGACCCGCAGAACCCGCAAAGATGTTGGACGCCACCCAGTTGCGCGCGCCCGGCGCAACGGGCAGCGGCCAATAACGCAATAACGCCTGAAGCGACAGAGGCGCCAGCGTGCCGCTTACCCCTATCCCGGGCGCCTGGCCCTCGCCCCCCAGGATGACGCCGCCGGTCAGGGACAATGCAAATCCCGGCGCGCCCAGACTCAGGCGCTGGATCTCCAATTCCTTCGCCGCCGGGCGATAGCTGGCGCTTACGGCCAGCGATTGGAACGACACCGGCTTGGCAAATATGCCCGGCAGATCGAGGGCAAGCCGCGAGGAATTCAGTTCCCCGCTGACGCTGGCAAGCGAGCCATTCTCGTAATGAAGATCCGCATCGCCTGCAAAACGCAAGACGCCCTCCCGCGCGTCCAGGAAGGCCCGGCTCAGAGTCAGGTGGTGCTTGGCGCCGTTATAATGGCCGACCAGCCGCAAGGCGCGCAAATGGACCATCTTCCCCTTGAGTGCGGGAAGCGGCATTTGGCCGTCTCCGGTGAGGTCGAAATCCGCGCTTGCAATTCGCGCGCCAGGGCCGAAGCGATAGCGCGTGGCGAGATTGACCTTCAGGCCCAATTCCTCGAGCGGCTGGAACAGGGGGGTATTGGCTGCCAGCGCTCTCAGATCGAGTCCGGCGATCAGCGCGTTTCCCGTCTCCAGCGCGCCATCAGGCGATAGCGTCATGTCGGCCTTCACATGAGCGAGCCGTCCCGAAATCGCCACGTCGGATTCGAAGGCGAGTGCGATCGCTTCTCCCGTGGCCGCCATTTCCAGATCGGCGCTGGGAGCGGTAACGTGAAGGCCCGTGCCCTCGTCGAACAGGGAAAGGCGCGCGTCGCGTACCGCGAAGCTTTTGAGACTCGATGCGGCCGACCCTTTGGCCTCGATCACGTCAATGAGACGGGCTAGCACATCATTGGCATTCCTGTCGCCCTCCGCGCCCAGGCGGACGCCACCATCCTTCAAATGAACCAGCGAAAGCCGCATCCCCACCAGGGTGATCCGCCGCACGCGGATATGTCCTTCGAGAAATGATCGCGCCGCCAGGTCGATGTCGGCCTTGGGCGCCTCCGCCACGATCCGCCCCTTGCGGTCCATGATCCTTGCGCCCAGCACCACGAGACTGACGCGACCTTCGTCGCGGCTCCATTCGACCGCCGCCTGGTCGTACTGAAGGTTCACCCCCGGCAGGGCATAGTGAATGGCGTTCGACAGGGGACGCGCCAATGGGCCCAGAGAAACCGGACCCATCAGCAGCCGGATGATTGCGCCGGCGGCAAAAAAGACAATCGCGGCCACGATCGCAGTCAGGGCCAAGGCGGCATGGCTGACATGGTGAGCTTTGATAAGCGGCAGTCTCAAAACCTGTGTCCAGAGCGGGAAACCCGAAGCACTATCGCAGGGTTTGGGCCTAAAAAGGGCAGATAACCCTGCATCTTGTAAAGCCTTTTGCGCTCTGCCCTCGCCTTTTGCCGCTCCATAAGCTAAGGCTCAAGGGCATTGGCGGGCAGGCAGGGGAATGGCAGAGCGGGCTGAAATCCTGTCTCAAGACGATCTGGCTCCGGATTTCGAATTGATTACCGACACCGGGGGGAAACTTTCCCGCGCCGGCCTCAAGGGCCGCCCTTTCGTCCTTTATTTTTATCCGAAAGACGACACTTCGGGTTGCACCCGGGAGGCGATGGACTTCTCCGCGGCTCTACCGAAATTCGAGAAACTGGGAGTGGCCGTTCTTGGCGTCTCCAAGGATAGCCTCGAAACACATGCAAAATTCCGCAAGAAGCACAAGCTCAAACACGCGTTGGGTTCCGATCCTGACATCGAGACCGCGACGGCCTATGGCGTGTGGATCGAAAAAAGCATGTATGGCCGCAAATACATGGGGATGGAGCGGGCCACCTTCCTGATTGACGGAAAAGGCGTGATCAAGGAGGCGTGGCATAAGGTGAAGGTGCCGGGCCATGTCGAGGCCGTGCTTGCCGCGGCGAAGAAACTGTGAATCCCATGGAGCGGTTTCGGCCCCGGTCGGCCGCGCATTCCTTCTTCTGGCAGCGCGCGAAGGGGGCCGGGAGGGAGTGCGGGGATACCGCCGTTTCCTTGCCGGTGGGCGCCGGGCGCATCCAGAACTTGGTCGTCGCCATTTTCCCCGAGCGCCAGATCTATATCCGCAGTGACGGACGGGTACAGTTCTTTCGCTTCGGCCCGGCACTGCAAGCGCTGGCGGCGGGTTTGGCTCTGCTGTTCCTTTTGTGGGTCGCTTTTGCGACGACCGAGGTGCTGTTCGGCGACCGCGAACTTGCCGCCAAGGATCATCGTTACCATCAGATGCAGGCTTCCTACCAGGCGAAGCTCTCCGGTCTCGAATATTCCTACAATGGTTTGAATGGAGCGCTCTTGGGCGCCGAGACCCGGTTCAAAGCCACGGCCGATAGGCTTGAGATCAAACAGAAGGCCATCGCCAACCTCTTGAACCGCAAAACTGAGGTGGAAACTGCCATTGCCCCCGACGCCACCGGGACGGTGGGGCTTGTAGGCAAGAGCGACGCCGGCATGGACGCAACGCTAGCCCTGCCCGAGGGCGCGCAGAGCATCGGGGGTGACACCGTCGAAGAAGGAAGCACGCTTCCCGTGATGCCTGACCCCGCGCGCCCGCAACCGCGGGGATCGGAGCGCGCCGGCCTTCTGGAGCGAACCATCGCGCAATTCAAACGCTTGACTTCCTATTTCTCACCCGCCCGGGTTGTTCCCGCACCCTCGGCTGGCGCCCAACATCCTGGGCTAGATGTCCTGGCACGCCACACCCGGCGCCTGGCCGCGATGGGAGACCGGGACACCCTTCTTATGAAGAGGAGCTACGACATGCTCGCCGGCGACATCGACCGCTTGCGCGACCTGGTGCACCGGACCGGCCTCAATGCCAATCAGTTGCAACGCCGGCTGGACGGGAATGAAGACGCCATGGGAGGTCCGGAAATCCTGCTCGATCCCGGCACGCTGACGGATGCCGCTTTCAATGCGTCCTACCTTCGGGCCAGCGCCATTTTGAACCGGCTGGAAGGTCTCACTCTCGAATTGCGCCACCTGCCACTCTCTCTTCCCGTGGAAAGCGGGGCGGTGGATTTAAGCAGCGGTTTCGGGTTCCGGCTCGACCCTTTTACCAGACGTTATGCCTTCCATCCCGGGATGGACTTCGCGGGAGCCTGGGGAACGCCGGTCCATGCGACGGCCGCGGGCACGGTGATTTTTGCTGGGCCCAGGGGCAGTTACGGCAATATGGTTGAGATCGATCACGGGATGGGGCTTCAAACGCGCTACGGTCACCTTTCGAGGATTAGCGTGAGGGTTGGCATGAGGGTCGAAAAGGGTGCAACCATTGGCCGGCTGGGTTCCACCGGCCGCAGCACCGGACCCCATGTCCATTACGAAGTCTGGTATGATGACGTGGTGCGTAACCCCCGCAATTTCATAGAGGCAGGCCGTCATGTTCTCTAGCAAAAGCAAAGACCCGATTCCCCTGCCCGCCAGCATGGGTGCC
>JBOHKF010000329.1:0-5252 GCA_050729015.1 Rhizomicrobium sp.
CTGCACAAGACCCTGTTCGAGAGCGACTTGGCCGCTGTCCTGCAAGGCGTCCGGCGTCACCGTCACGGTTGGGGTCGCGGTTTGAAAATCGGGGCGGGCGATCAGCGAGCCGGTTACCACAACTGTCTCGGTCTGGATCGTGGGAGCGGAGGCCTGGGCGAACGCCGCCGACGCGAGCATCGGCAGGGCCGCGCCGGAAAGGAGCAAGTGACGAGCCAATTTTGATGCCGAGAACGCTGAACGATGCATTGGGACCCCCTCAGTTCCTTTCATGAAAGCTGCCTCGGGAGCGCCCGAGCATCTCGCCGTTCGGCAGTGCAAAATTCGGACTCGGCCCCGCCGACAAGAACAAGGCCATACCAGGCGCCGACGCTTGTCGGCGGGCGCAAACCCAGCCTTGCGCATGATGGCATGCGCGCCATACCGTTATTTCTCCACGCAGTTTGGATCGTTTCGAGTGGTTTCGCCCTGGATCAAAACACTCGTTCGTCCGGTTGAAATCTCTACACAGGCGGCGCTCCTTTGCTATGGACAAAAACCGAAGAAAGTTGGACTTTTGTAAGGGCTGACGTCGGGGGGACAGTTAGCGATGGACACCAAGTTCCAGCCGATCGTGGTCGAACGCCACCTTCCGGTCTTGCCATTGGGCCTGGTCAGTCCGGCTTGTTGCTGGGCGCCGGTAGATGACGATCTTAATTACGTCTTTCACATCGCCAACGGCGGGGGCACAGTCGTCATCCGTGATCGGGCTATGCCGTTCACCGCCCCGTGTGCCCTGATCGTTCCCGCCGGAGATGCCGACGGCTTTTATTTCGGTCCCAAGGCAAGCGGCACCGCCATCACCATTACCGCAGCCTATCTCGACAGTCTTTTGGCGCGCGAGCAGCATTTTGCAACCCTCTTCGCCGCGCCAGTGATCGTACCCTTGGCGCAGGAGCAACTAACCTGGTCTCTGACCCGGCTCGCGCAGGAGCTGGCAGACGCGGGTGTTGCCCATACGGCGGCCGCGGAGTCCCATCTTCTCAATATTCTGGTGCAGTGTGTGCGGGCCTTGGAACAGTCGCGCGCCATCCAAGCCTCCCATCCGAAGGCCGCCGCCACCCTGGTGACGCGCTTTCGGGAATTGGTTGAGGAGCATTATCGCGAAAACAAGCCGCTCGCGGATTATGCGAAAGCCTTGAGCGTCACCCAAAACCGGCTGCGGGAAGCATGCCTTATGGTAACCGGCACGTCGCCCAATCACCTTGTGCAACAGCGCATCCTTCTGGAAGCGCAACGCGCGCTTCTCAATTCCACCCTCTCCATCGCCCAGATCGCCTATCATCTCGGCTTCAACGACCCGGCCTACTTCTCGCGATTTTTCACCAAGGCGACCGCCCAATCGCCACGCCTGTTCCGCAGCAAGCCCAAGCAGCCGTAAAAAGCATCGCGCCCAGGGAAAGGCAGCAACAAGTATTCCGTGGGCGCGACTTAAAGGCGGGCTCAAGGACGCGGGGCGTCCTTGGCCTTGCCCGAAACCAGATCCTGTTCGCTGAACAGGCGCCCGTTCAGGATCACCCAGCGCACATTGTTGGCGTTTTCGATGTCGTCGAGCGGATTGCCCTCAACCAGCACGATATCGGCAAGCTTTCCCTTCTCAATCGTGCCAGCGTCGAGGTTCAGCAGCCGGGCGGGATTCACCGTCGCGGCGGCGAGCGCGTCATAGGGCGTCATTCCGAACTTGACGTAGGAAAAAAGCTCGGCATGCAGGAACATCCCTTCGGGCTCGTCGGTGCCGGCGGTGATGTGCACGCCCGCATGGTAGGCGTCCATCACCGCCTTGCCGGTGCCATTATCCTTGGCGGCAATGAAGCTGCCCGCGGTATTGTTGAAATTCTTGATTTCGTTCCTCAGCCAGGGCGGGTCCATGGCAAGGCGCGGATCGTTCTTGAGCTCGGGATGGGCGGCAAGTAGATCGCGCATGCCGCCGAAGACCGTGGGCGTCCAGGTCATATGCGCGGTACTGATGATCTTGATCACGTCCTCATAAGCATGGGTGAAGGTATGCTTGGGTGAATAGCCGCGGCGGCTGGTGGCCCCGGTATGTTCGACGCTGTCCATGCCGTCATAAGCGGCGGGGTAGAGTTCGTGGGAGGTGACGGGGCTGCCGATGGAATGCGCGAAGTCGACGATCAGCTTCTGCTGCACGTCGGGCATTCGCACATAGCTTTTGTAGAGATCGAAACCCAGGATGCGGCCGCGCTCCAACTCCATATGGAGCTCGACATTGGACGAGATCGCGATGCCCATCTTGTAGTAGGTTCGCTTCCACTCCATCAGATGGCCGGTGTCGAAGATGCGCGGCTGGACCCGGACGCCGGCATCGCCGGCTTCGCGATCTTCCACCGCTTCATAGGGAAGATCGCCGGGATTTCGCACGGTGGTGATGCCATAGGCCAGGAAGGCACGGCCCTGCTGCTCGCCGAAATCGCTTTGCCGGTGACTGTGACTTTCGATCAGGCCCGGCATGGCGGTGAGGTTGGGCATGTCCAGCGTGGCGGCGCGGCCGGCAATGTGCGGTTCGACGGCGGTGATGCGGTTGGCGTCAATCACGATGTCCATGTCGTTGCGGGCGGTTTTGGAAACCCCGTCCACCAGCTTGCCCACATGCACCACGAGGTGGGTCTTGGGCACATAGACGCGATAATCGAGATCCACCGGCACGGTCTGAACCTCGCCGGTTTCGGTATCGAGGATGCGCAGCTTGTCATTGGATTGGTAAAGCACGTGCCGGCTATCGCCTTCCCAACTGGGAGCATTGGCGATTTCCGTGGTAAGATGACGCGGCGGTCCCTGGGGCTCACCGGTAAATGGCGAGACCGGGAAGATCGCCAACTGGCCCTCATAGATGGCCACCATATGGATGCCGTCGGGCGACCAGACCGGCCCGTTCCAGCCGCGGCTGTCAATGGACATGTTCGGTTCGGGCGCAAACCATTTGTCGTCGCTGGCCCCCGGCGATCCCGTGGACGACATGGTGAGGATCTGATTGGTGCCTTCGCGGTATTTGTGATTGTAGGGAGCGACCATCGCCACGGCGATACGCTTGCCGTCAGGCGACCAGGTGGGCGTGCCGGGAGCAAAAATGGACTGGTGGATAAGGGTCACTTGACCGGTCGCCACATCGGCGACGCCGATGCCGGCCCGGCGCCACATGCCATCCACGTTGAGGAAGGCGATGCGCTTGCCATCGGGCGACCAGGTGGGCGACGTGGGCTGGGTGGAAATATGGGTGAGCTGACGCATCCGGCCGGTGCGCATATCGCGGATCCAAAGCTCAAGCAGGCCGCCGCCCCGGTCCGACGACCAGACCAGGTAATTGCCGTCCGGCGACCAGGCCGGATCGATGTCATAGGAGGCGTCGTTGGTGAGATTTTGCGGTTTGCCGCCCACCGGCATCAGCCAGAGATCGCCGATGGCGGCAAAGGCGATTGCTTTCCCATCGGGGGCAATCACCGGCCTCTCGATTCCCAGAACCGGACGCGGCGCCTGGTCGTCGAAATCCCGCTTGCTGCGGACATAGCTTCCCGGCGCGGGAGTCACTTCCAGGGACGCCGTGAAAGGAACGATACGCACCCGCCCGTTCAGATTGCGGCGCTTGATCTTGCCATCTGCCGTATAGAAGAATTCGTTCGCGGAAACCCAACTGGGGCGGAAAGGGAAAACCACCTCATTGGTGGTGATCGCTTTGCCGTCGAGATTGAGCTGGCTGTCGTTACCGACCGAGGATTCAAAGACAATTTGGCCGCCCGGGCCGATGGAAGCAGCTTCGACTTTTCCCGTCGAACTTGCCAGCTTGCGTTCCTGACCGGTCGAGACATCGACGCTCCACACGCTCTTGTAGCCGTCGCGGGAAGAGATGAAGACGATCTCCTTGTCGTCGGACGACCAGGCCGGCATCGTGTTTTCGGCGGGATTGGTGGTGAGTTGCCGGACCCGGCCCGTCTTCAGATCCAGCACGAAGATATTATTGTTGCTTCCGAGCGGGTTCCCCCGGTCGGAGGAAAAGGCGACCCGCGTACCGTCATGGCTGAAAATCGGTTCGCGGTCGTCAAAAGTGCCTTCCGTCAATTGATGCTGGTCGGACCCGTCGGCGCCAATTTCCCAGACGTCATAGCCGCCGTCGCGGTAGCCGAAGAAGACGATCTCTTTTCCATCCGGCGACCATTGCGGCTGGCGGGCGTCGTTGAAAACATCGGTGATGCGCTTGGCCACTCCACCCTTGGCCGGAAGCACCCAGATGCTGCCCTGAAGGTCCATGGCCAGCATTCTTCCGTCGGGGGAAACGGCAACCGCCATGGATGTGCCTTCGTGAACCGTGATGGTCACATGATGCGGCGGCTGAACGGGCTGGGCGAGGACCGTTCCGGCGAACGCGCAAAGACCGGCGACAAGCGGCAGAAGAAGGCTTCGGCGCATGCTTTTCCCCAGATCCGATTTTCTCTCATAGCAGGACAGCGCAGGCGCGGAAAGATTGAAGACTTGGACAAAGCCTCGGTGCAACTTGGACAAAGCTGTGCAACCGACGAAGGCACCAGGTGCCGGCCCACGCCCGCTATCTGCGACCGCCGTCGCCTTCCACACCCGCCAACGGCAACGCCACGGTGAATGTACTGCCCCGGCCGGGCGCGCTGTCCAAAATCACCTGGCCGCCATGGGCGTGGCAGATGGAACGCACGATGGCCAGACCCAGCCCCGCCCCTTCCTCGCCTCGATCGGTCGAAACCCGGTAAAAGCGATCGAAAACCCGATCCTGCTGCGCCCGCTCGATGCCGATGCCGGTGTCCTTGACCTCGATCAACGCCTTGTCATGAGAGGCACCAACTCGGACGGTCACGGTGCCCCCGTGGGGCGTGTATTTGATGGCGTTATCCAGAAGATTGACCAATATCTGCTTCAAGCGGTCGCGATCGCCCGCCGCGGCCACCGCCGGCTCGCTTCTGGCGACACCTAGCGCGATGTTCTTTTCCTCCGCCAACAGGTTCATCTGCTCGATGGTTTCCTCGACCAAGGGCAATAACAGGATTCTGGGATGGGTGTGCCGGCCCCAGAGGCTCTCCATCCGCGACAGCGTGATCAGGCTGTCCACCATGGCCGAAAGCCGGTTCATTTCCTCAAGCGCATTTTCGATGGCACCTTCCAGCTCGGGCGCCTTGGCCCTTCCCATCACCAATTCCAGTTCGCCCCGAATGATCGTCAGCGGAGTCCTGAGT
>JBOHKF010000330.1:0-1580 GCA_050729015.1 Rhizomicrobium sp.
GGCCTGGACCGCCAGGGCCTGGAGGTATTGAAGGAACAGGTGGCAGCCATGCTCAATGGCGGCAAGGTGCCTTCGTCGCCTTTCGAAGCCTATGGGGCTTTCAAAGGCGTCGGCGAGCACAAGGGCCGGCATGTCTGCGTGCTTCTGCCGCTTCAAGCGGCGCTCGAAGCTCTCGACAAATTACAGCCGGCCGAACCAGGCGCTTAGCGGCCCAAGGGTGAGCCGGCCGTGGGCGAACGTGACGCTTTCGGTGCCGAAATCCAGCGGCGCCGCTTTGCGCGCCCCGTCCCACCCCATGGTCTGGCGCCCCAAATTGAACACGCAGAGAATGTCGTCGCGCCGGAACGCCAGCAGTGGAAGCGGCGCATCCAACAGATCGAGCGGGCCATGGCGCAGGCTCGCATGGCCGCGCCGCGCCTTGAGCATGGCTCTCGCGAAAGCGAGCGTCGACCGGCAGTCCCGCTCCTGGCCTGCGACCGCAAGACCGGCATGGCCCTCGCCCAGGGGGAGCCATGGCGTGCCGGAAGAAAAGCCAAGATTGGGCAAGGACGCATCCCATGGCATGGGCGTACGGCACCCGTCGCGGCCCTTGAACAACGGATAGTAAAGATCGCCCACCGGATCGCGCAGTTGATGGCGCGCCAGATCCGCTTCGGTCAGGCCCAGTTCTTCGCCCTGATAAAGCAGCACCGTGCCGCGCAGCGCCAAAAGCAGCGCCAGGATCGCCTTGGCCGAGCCTTCGCCGAACCGGCTGGCGCTGCGAACGACGTCATGATTGGAGAATGCCACCGCCGGCCAATGGTCGGGATGGCCCGCCAGCGTCTCCAGATGCCGCCGGACATCTTCGGCCGTTGCGGCGGTGAGGAGCGCGAAATTGTAGCCGGAATGAAGGCCCTCCTCCGGTGCCAGATAGCAGCCCGCACGTTCGAATTCCTCCGAGAACTCGCCGAACACGAAACGGTCTTCGAATTTTTCCACCCGGCGGCGGATCACGTTCAGGACCGCCCTGTTTTCCGCGAGATTCGAGTCGTGGAGATGGTGCTGCATGTTGGCCGCAGCCGACCATTCGATGAACCCGCGCGAGTCAACGGGAATTCCCGGATTTGCAGCGAGCGAGGGGTCGTGAAGAAATGCGTTGGCGACATCGAGGCGGAAACCGTCCACGCCGCGTTCAAGCCACAAATCGAGCACCGCCAGCGCCGCCTGGCGCGCCCCCTCCTCCACCCAGTTCAGCTTGGGCTGCTGGCGCAGGAATTTGTGGTGATAATATTGCCGTCGCGCCGGCTGGTAGGCCCAGGCGGGGCCACCGAAGACCGACAGCCAATTGTTGGGCACAGTGCCGTCATCCTTGGGTGGCGCCCAGACATACCAGTCGCGCCTGGCCGCATCGCCGTCACGGCTTGCCTGGAACCAGGGATGCTCATCGGAGGTGTGGGCCAGCACTTCGTCCAGGAGAACCTTCAGCCCTCGCGCATGGGCCGCGTCCAGCAAGGTCCGGAAATCCGCAAGCGTTCCATAGTCGGGATGGACAGTTTCGTAATCGCAGACGTCATAGCCCCAATCGCGATTGGGGGAAGGAT
>JBOHKF010000331.1:0-1963 GCA_050729015.1 Rhizomicrobium sp.
CTCCGCCATCTCGGCGATGTCGGCGCCGGCGGCGAAGGCGCGCGCGCTTCCCGTGATCACCATTGCGCCCACCTGTGCGTCGGCGTCGAAATCCCTGAGCGCTTCCAGCACTTCGCCCGCGAGTTGCCGGTTCAGCGCATTGAGCGTCTTGGGCCGGTTGAGGGTGATAAGCCCCACCCGCTCGCGCCGCTCCACCAGGATCGTTTCCCATGTTCCGGAAGATTTCTGCACTTTCTCCTGCGCCATCGGGGTCCCATTGTCCTTCATGAAGCTCTCCTTCCGGACGAGGTTGGCGTTCTCAACCCCACCGCCTTGCCATTCTCGTCCAAATCGGCCGTGCGATGAGGTACCGCGTCTTCAAAGTCGTCGCCAACCTCGCCATTAGGGTGCGGGCGCCCGGATCGGCCAGTACCAGGGTGCAATGGTGCAATACGGTTCGGCCAGAACCCAGGAGAAATCGCGAACCGTGATGTCCCCAAGGGGTCCTTTGCGAAGCTCCGGTTCCATCGGCATTCTTTCCCTTGTTCAACGCGAGATTGGCATCGCGAATTCCGCGCCTTTGTCTATGGCATCCGGCCAGCGCTGCATGATCGATTTCTGCCGGGTATAGAAGCGCACCCCCTCCTCGCCGTAAATATGCATGTCGCCGAACAGACTTTTGCGCCAGCCGCCGAAGCCATGCCAGGCCATGGGCACGGGGATCGGCACGTTGATGCCCACCATGCCCGCCTCTACCAGCCGGCCGAATTCGCGCGCCGCATGGCCATCGGCGGTGAAGCAGCTCACGCCGTTGGCGTAATCATGACCGTTCACAAGCTTGAGTGCCTGTTCGAGGTTTCGCGCCCGCACGCAAACCAGAACCGGCCCGAAAATCTCTTCCCGGTAGATGCTCATCTGGGGCGTAACCTGGTCGAACAGAGTGGGGCCCAGGAAGAAGCCGTTCTCGCGGCCTTTCACCGCATAATTGCGGCCATCGAGCAGAAGCGTGGCCCCTTCGGCAACCCCCGTTTCAATATAGGCGGCGATCCTTTGGCGCGCCGCCTGAGTCACGATGGGACCCATCTCGACGCCTTCCTCCATGCCGTCGCCGATCTTGAGTCGCTTGGCCCGTTCGATCAGCGCCGGAAGCACGCGGTCGGCGGCGCGTCCCACCAGCACCGCCACCGAGATGGCCATGCAGCGTTCGCCTGCCGAGCCATAGGCCGAACCGATCAGAGCATCCACGACCTTGTCCGGATCGGCATCGGGCAGCGCCACCAGATGATTCTTGGCGCCGCCCAGAGCCTGCACCCGCTTGCCGTGCCGGGCGCCCATCTCGTAGATCGAATGAGCGACGGCGGTCGAGCCCACGAAAGAGACCGCCTGGACATCGGGATGCTCAAGCAGTGCGCCCACCGCCTCCTTGTCGCCCTGCACCACATTGAAGACACCTTTTGGCAAGCCCGCTTCGCGCATCAATTCCGCGGCCATCAAGGAGGGCGAGGGATCAATCGGGCTGGGCTTGAGAACGAAGCTGTTACCGGCGGCGATGGCGATGGGATACATCCAGGCCGGCACCATCACCGGAAAGTTGAAGGGCGTGATCCCCGCCACCACGCCCAACGGCTGGCGCAAGGTCCAATTGTCCATATTGGTGGAAACCTGGTCGGTGAATTGTCCTTTCAGGAGATGGGGAATGCCGCAGGCGAATTCGAGGATGTCAATGGCGCGCTCCACTTCGCCTTTGGCGTCGGAAAGCACCTTGCCATGCTCAGCGGTAATGGCGCGGGCGAGTACGTCCTTGTGATCGTTCACCAGGCCCAGATACCTGTTCATCAGCCGGGCGCGGCGGATGGGCGGCAGGTTCGCCCAAGCCGGAAAAGCCGCCTTTGCCGCCCTCACCGCCGAATCAACTTCGGCGGCGCTCGAAAGTGCGACGCTTCTCAGCTTGCGGCCCGTGGTGGGGTTGAAAACATCCTGCACC
>JBOHKF010000332.1:0-2158 GCA_050729015.1 Rhizomicrobium sp.
AGCGTCCGGCGCGCACCGGCGCCAAGCCCTCTTGGGAGAGTTTGATCCAATCGCGGTCGGCCAGCGGCTCGATGGCGATGCGCCTGCCGGAAAGCCGCGAGAGCAGGGTGCCGTCCGGTTCTTCCACATAGAGCGCTTCGACGGTGGCGGAGGATCCAAACGGGTCTTCGGCGATCAGGACTGCTTGCGGCGCGGATGCAAGCTCAAGCAACGCTGCCAGGTCGGAAGCTTCGTTCTTGTGAAGCGCGACCGAAGCTTTCCACAAAGGCGGCGAAGCGGTCATGCGGTCCGCTTCGCCTTCACGAAAGCGCCGTGTTGAGGAAACAACGGCCGACCGGCGATCCATGCCCGATCAAGCCCGCGCCACGAACTGGTCGATCACTTTTTTCTCGCCCGCCTTGTCGAAATTGACCGTGAGCTTGTTGCCTTCGACATTGGCGACGCACCCATAGCCGAACTTCTGGTGGAAGACGCGATCGCCGCGAGCATAGTGCGAAGCGGAAGGATCCGACGTCTGCACTGCATAGGCTTGGGCCTCGATCAGCGGCGGGCGGGTGCGGACTTGTGACGCCGCGCGGTTTGCCCGGGCACGCTTCCAGCCAGGGCTTTCATAGGTCGAAGCAAAGGCAGGACCGCCCGCATTGTCACGAAAGCCGGTGGCTCCGCCATAAAAGCCCTCATCCATTGTGGTATCGAGATGGGCCTCGGGAATCTCGCTCAAGAAGCGCGACGGCAGGGCGCTTTGCCAGGAGCCATGGACGCGCCGGTTGGCGGCAAAGGAAATGCGCGCCCGCCTTTTGGCCCGTGTCAGTCCCACATAAGCCAGCCTTCGCTCTTCCTCGAGGCCGGCCAGACCGCTTTCGTCCATGGTGCGCTGGCTGGGGAATAGGCCTTCCTCCCAGCCGGGCAAGAAGACGGTGTCGAATTCCAGCCCCTTGGCGGCATGAAGCGTCATCAGATTGATGCGGTCGCCCCCTTCATCCCGGGTCAACTCCATCACCAGGCTCACATGTTCGAGAAAGGCGCTTAAGGATTCGTAACCTTCCATGGAGCGCACAAATTCCTTCAAATTGTCCAGCCGGCCGGGCGCTTCGGCAGACTTGTCGGTCTTGAGCATGTCGGTGTAGCCGGATTCCTCCAGCACCATTTCACCGAGCTCGGCGTGGGGAAGGACACGCGCCGTCTCACTCCAGCGCGCGAAATTGGCTGCGAGCTCGCAAAGGGCTCGCTTGGCCTTGGGCGGCAATTCGTCGGTCTCGGCAATCTCGCGCGAGGCCGCCAGAAGCGGCAACTGCCGGGCCCGCGCAAACGCCGTCAGCGCCGCCACGCTGGCCTCGCCGATGCCACGCTTTGGCCGGTTGACGATCCGCTCGAAGGCTAGGTCGTCGTCGCCCTGGGCGACCAATCTGAGATAGGCGAGGGCATCGCGGATTTCCGCCCGCTCGTAGAAGCGAGGGCCCCCGATCACCCGATAGGGAAGGCCAAGTGAGATGAAGCGGTCCTCGAATTCGCGCATCTGGAAGGAAGCACGCACCAAAATGGCCATGCCGCCATAGCGGGCCCCGCGGCGGTTGAGGTCTTCGGCTTCCGACGCCACATTGCGGGCTTCCTCCTCCGCGTCCCAGGCGCCCTCGACCCTGATCCGCTCGCCCTTATCGCCTTCGGTCCACAAGGTCTTGCCCAAACGGCCCTTGTTGGCGGCGATTAGGCCGGAAGCCGCGCCCAGGATCATGGGCGTGGAGCGGTAATTGCGCTCGAGCCGGATCACCTTGGCGCCGGGAAAATCCTTCTCGAAGCGTAGGATGTTGTCCACCTCGGCGCCGCGCCAGCCATAGATCGACTGGTCGTCGTCGCCGACGCAGCAGACGTTCTGCCGCGTCTGCGCCAGCAGCCTGAGCCACAGGTACTGGGCGACGTTGGTGTCCTGGTATTCATCGACCAGGATGTAGCGGAAGCGGTCGTGGAATTCCGCAAGTACGTCAGGCTGTTGTGTGAAGATCGTCAGGTTGTGCAGCAACAGGTCGCCGAAGTCGCAGGCGTTCAGCACCCGCAGCCGCTCCTGATAAAGGCGATAGAGCGCCTGACCCCGGTTGTTGGCGAAATGGGCGCTCTCGGCGGCCGGCACCTGGTCGGGGCGCCAGCCGCGGTTCTTCCAGTG
>JBOHKF010000333.1:0-4295 GCA_050729015.1 Rhizomicrobium sp.
CGGCAATTATGGGCCCGCTCGGCTTCCACGCCATGCCCCCTGGCCAGCGCCACCCAATCGAGATCGGGCCGGCCGATATCCAGAAGCGAAAGCGCCTTCGGGCCGACATTGGCGGCGCCAAGGCGCATCAGCTCGATGTTGAGAATGGCGTAGGAGCGGTTCGCGCAAACGACGGTGACGATATCCAGCTTTTCCCGTGCCTGGGTCCAAAGAGCTTGCAGCGTGTACATGGCGCCACCATCGCCGGTTACCGCGATCACTTTGCGCCCGGGCTCGGCCAAGGCCGCACCGGTCGCCACCGGCAGCGCCTGGCCGATCGCGCCGCCGGAAAGATGAAGAATGTCATGGGGGGCGCTGTGGGGAAGGAAATGGATCAGCCCCAGGCTGCTGGTGGCCGCTTCCTCGGAGATGATGGCGCCTTCCGGCAACAGCCGCGCAACCACCTGGCCGAGCGTCATGGCATTGAGCGGGCCGTCCGCTTCGGGTGGCCGCTCGAGCGCCGCCAAAGCCCCTTCTTGCGGAGCGCCGAGCCGGGCGGCCAGGTTCTTCAACGCCGTCACGCAATCCTCGTGACTCTGCGCCAGGGTAAGAATCTCGCATCCTTCCGGAATGAGCCGGCTCGCCTTTCCGGGATACGCAAAGAAGCGCACCGGCGGCTCGGCGCCCACCAGGATCATCTGCTCGATGCCATGCAGGACCTCGGCGATGTTTTCCCCGAAATAGGGAAGCCGCTCGACCAGGGGCAGGCCGGCGCCGCGCGTCGCCCGCCCGGCGAAGAAATCATAGGCGAGCCGGGCACCGCTGTTGGCGGCGATGCGGCCCGCCGCCATCAAACCATGTCGCAGCAGCGCCTTTCCGCGCAGCAGAAGCATGGTGCGCCGGCCGTTCTTCAAGGCGCGCGCAACCCGGGCGATGACCGCATCGTCAACCGGGTTGAGGACGGGCGCCGCCACGGGCGCGGCCAAGCCTTCCGCTTGGTCCCATGCGGCGTCGGCGGGCACGATCAAGGTGGCGATCTGGCCGGGGGGGGCGAGAGAGGCGGCGACCGCCCGCGCCCCGTCGGCAGCCAGTCTTCTGGCGTCGCGGCTGGAATGAAGCCAGTGGGAAACCGGACGGCACAGTCCTTCGATGTCCGACGCCAAGGGCGCGTCATGGCGCTTATGCCAGCTCGCATGGTCGCCGACGATGTTCACGAGCGGGGTTTCGGCGCGCCGGGCATTGTGAAGATTGGCGATGCCGTTGGCGAAGCCCGGACCAAGATGGAGCAGCGTCGCCGCCGGCTTGCCCATCATGCGCCCATAGCCGTCCGCCGCGCCGGTCGCCACCCCTTCGAACAGGCACAGAACCCCCCGGATGGGGCTCCCATCGAGGGCGGCCACCATCGGCATTTCCGATGTCCCCGGATTGGCAAAGCAGATCTCGATTCCGCTGGCCGCCAAGCTGCCGATCAGGCTTTCTGCCCCGTTCATCGTCCCTCATCGGCCCCCTACATTTGCATCGCCCAGCCTTCCACCGCCATCGCCGCCTGCCGCACCGCTTCGCTCAAGGTGGGGTGCGAATGGCAGGTGCGCGCGATGTCTTCGGACGCGGCGCCGAATTCCATCGCCAGCACCACTTCGGCGAGAAGGTTGCCGGCTTCGGCGCCCAAGATATGGCAGCCCAGCACCCGGTCGCTCGTGGCGTCCGCCAGCATTTTCACGAAGCCTTCGGTCGCCATGATGGTTTTGGCCCGGGCGTTGGCGACGAAGGGAAACTTGCCGACCTTGTAGGCGATGCCCGCCTCCTTCAGCTCCTCTTCGGTCTTTCCGACCGCGGCCACTTCCGGCGCGGTGTAGATCACCGACGGGATGGTGCCGTAATTGACATGCCCCGCCTTGCCCGCGATCAGTTCCGCCACAGCCACCGCCTCTTCTTCGGCCTTGTGGGCTAGCATCGGGCCTTCACGACAATCGCCGATCGCATAGATGCCAGGCACATTGGTTTTGAAATGCTCGTCGCTCGCCACCCGGCCGCGCTGGTCGAGCGCCACCCCCACGCCTTCCAGCCCCAGCTTCCCGGTAAACGGACGTCTTCCCACCGCGACCAGCATCACATCGGCTTCGAGCAGGCTCTTCTCGCCACCCGCCGCCGGCTCGATGGTGACTTGCAGGCCGTTCTTCGTTTTCTCCACGCCCACGACCTTGGTGGAAAGCCGGAAGGAAAGACCTTGCTTTTGCAACGCGCGTTGGAACGCCGTGGAAATTTCGAGGTCCATGCCGGGCGTGACGCGGTCGAGAAATTCCACCACCGTCACCTCGCTGCCAAGTCTTCGCCAGACCGAACCCAGCTCCAAGCCGACGATGCCCGCCCCCACCACCAGCATTTTCCGGGGCACCTCCTTGAGGGCGATGGCACCGGTCGAGGAAACGATCTGCTTCTCGTCGATGGTCACGCCGGGGAGCGGGCTCACGTCCGAGCCGGTGGCGATGATGATGTGGGGCGCGGAAAGTGACCGGCTTGCCTCCCTGGTTTTCACTTCGACTTTGCCGGGCGCTGCGATCCGCGCTTCGCCCACGATGCCTTCGACCTTGTTCTTGCGGAACAGGAATTCCACGCCTCGGGTGAGTTCGCTCACCACCTTGTCCTTCTGGCTCATCATGGCGGGAAGATCGAGTTCGACCTTGGTCTTGATGCCCAGCCTGGCGAAATCGCCTTGGGCCTCGTGAAACCGCTCGCTGGCGTGGAGCAGCGCCTTGGACGGGATGCATCCGACATTGAGGCAAGTGCCGCCGAAGCTTCCTCGTTTGTCGACGCACGCCGCGCTCAAGCCCAGTTGGCCCAAGCGGATGGCGGCATTGTAGCCGCCGGGACCGCCCCCGATCACGATCGCATCGAAACTGTCAGCCATGCGGATATCCCTGGAAAGACGGCCCGGACCATAGCCGCCGCGGGCGCACGCGCAAACCGGCTTCCTGGCGGCGCGGGCCTGCTATTCCTCGGCGGGGGCGGCGGGTTTTTGCGAGGCGCGCGCGGGCTGGGGCAGCCGCTTGCGGTTGGGATCGGGGCGGTTGGGATCGGGGAAGATGAGCGCCACGACAGTGCCCCGGCCCACTTCCGACGTGATGGAGGATACGCCGCCAAGTTGGGCGCCAAAGGTGCGGATCAGCCGCGAGCCCACGCTCGCCCCGGCCTGGTCCATGGAAAAGCCGATGCCGTCGTCGGCGATGGAAAGCCGGAGCCGGCCGGCCCCCGCCGGCGCCAGGCGCACGGCAATGACGCCTTCGGTCTTCTGGGGATAGGCATGCTTGAAAATGTTGGTGAGCGCCTCGACCGTGAACAGGGCGATGGCGACCGCGGCGCCGGATGATACCACCAGGTGGGGAACGTCGACCTGGACCCGCACCTGCCGGGCGTTGCCGATGCCTTCGGCGATCTGCCGTGACAGTTCGTCGAGCAATTGCTTGAGATCGAGAGTGGACTGGTCCTCCAGTTCGTTAAGGATACGATGCACCAATGCCAGGGCGTTGATGCGGGTCTGCGCCTGGATCAGGGCATCGCGCGCCTTGGGGTCTTGCACCTGATTGGCCTGAATGGAAAGCAGGCTCATCACGATCTGGAGATTGTTCTTCACCCGGTGATGGATTTCCCGGATCACGGCAGTCTTCAGATTCACCGACTCGCGCAGCCGCCGGTCGCGATCCTGGATCTCTTGCGCCATCTCGCTCATCGCTTCGCCCAAGAGCTTGAACTCGGCGGGGGCATGGGCGAGATCGGCGCGCAGACTGTAATGGCCGCTGCGATAGGCGATGGCGATGCGCCTGAGATAGGCGATCCAGCGATTGACCTGGCGGTCGGTGGCCACCCACAAGGCGATCCAGGCCAACACGATCATGACGATAGGGAGCAGGAAATCGATTCCCACATGCAGATAGGTCTGGCGGAACAGCCGGTCCTCGCGTTCGGCAAACGCCGCGAACAGGCTGTCGCCCAGAAGGGCCACGGTGCCGAATCGCCAGCTTTGTCCGTTGCGGTCCGCACCCAGCACCACGCCATCGGGAAAGCCAGCTTTTTGCGCGGCCGCGGCGATGGCAGGTCCCAGTTTGGGGTCGGTGCTGGCCAAGACCGCGCCGTTGCGGTCATAGATCGCCGCTACCGCCCCTGGGGGCAGGGCATGACCGTGCAGCAGATAGCCGAACCACTGGGCAGCCAAGGCGACGCCGACGCTGCCGTCGAAGGCGCCATCGGACCGGTGGAGGGGAAGCTGCATCGCAACGACGAGCCGGCCGCTCGAAAGGCCCCTGCTGCGCGTTCCCACC
>JBOHKF010000334.1:0-2056 GCA_050729015.1 Rhizomicrobium sp.
AATCGGCGGTGCCGGTGTAGAATTGCTGGCGGGTGCGGCCATGGACCGTGATCGCCGCCACGCCCAACTGTTCGGCGCGCCGGGCGATGTCGGGGGCGTTCTTCCAATGCTCGTCCCAACCCAGGCGCATCTTCAAGGTGACGGGTCTTTTCGTCGCGGTGACCGCGGCGTCCAGGAGCCTCGCCGCCAATTCTTCGTCGCGCATCAGGGCCGAGCCCGATAGCATGCCGGTCACCTGCTTTGCAGGGCAGCCCATGTTGAAGTCGATGATATCCGCGCCGGCTTCCTCGGCCAGCTTGGCGCCCTTGGCGATCCATTCCGCTTCCCGCCCTACCAGTTGGATCACCATCAGCGGCAGGCCGCTCCCCACCGCGGCGCGGCGGACCGCATCGGGACGGCCGCGGGCGAAACTGTCGCAGGCCACCATTTCCGTGGCGACATAAGGGGCGCCCAAACGCGAAGCGATCTGGCGGAAGGGCAGATCCGAAACTCCGGTCATGGGGGCGGTGAGGACGGGACCAGGGATGGACACGCCACCGATTTTCAAGGCATTCATAGGCGGAAGGCATTAGCCTGTCTTTTGCCCGGTTGCCAGCACGGGGCGGGTTTTCCGCAGGTTCCGGGCGCCTTTTCAGCGGCACGCACTGCCGGCATTCGCATTTCTGAGGGCTCGGCCTGAAGCTGGCGAAGGGCGGGACTTCATGGCATGCATCCACTCCTCTAAATAGAGCGTTTGGCCTTGAAGGGGAAAACGATTCATGGCCTTGCTTTTGACTTCAGTGGGCTGGCTCTTGGCGGGAACCGCGCTCTGCGGAGCCGTTTATGCGCTCGCCGCCGCTTTGATTGCGGAACGGTTCATGGCTGCCGGGCCACCCGCTTCTGCGGCCAATCGAGCCGTCACCATCCTGAAGCCCTTGCATCTTTCCGAGCCCGGTCTTTCGCAGAATCTGGAGAGTTTTTTCGCGCAGGATGATTATGCCGGGCCGGTGCAGATCGTCTTCGGCGTGCATGACGAGAACGATCCGTCTCTTGCCCTGGTCAGGAGTTTGCAGGCGCGCTATCCGGGGCGCGACACGGCCATCGTTGCGGACCCCACCCTTTATGGCGCCAACGCCAAGATCTCCAATCTCGTCAACATGCTACCCGCCGCGCGGCACGACATTTTGATATTGGCCGATAGCGACATCGCCGTGCCGCGACAATGGCTGAACCATGTCGCCGACGCCCTGATTCAGCCCGGCGTCGGACTGGTGACCTGCCTTTATACCGGCCGCGTGCCGGAAGGCGTCGCGGGGCTTTGGCCGACATTGTCGGCGATGGGGACGAGCTACGATTTCCTTCCCAATGTGATCTTGGGCACCAGCTTGGGCCTTGCTCGGGCTTGCATGGGATCGACCATCGCGCTGACGCGCCCGGTGCTCGAGGAAATCGGCAGCTTTGGCGCGTTCGCCGACTTTCTCGCCGACGATTACGAGATCGGCCGGGCGGTGCGCGCGAAGGGGTATAAACTGGTCATTCCCCCCATTGCCGTGGGCCATGCGTCGACGGAAACCAGCTTTGGGGAATTATGCCGGCACGAATTGCGCTGGACCCGCACCATCCGTCTCGTCAGTCCCATGGGTCATCTGGGCAGCGTGGTGACGTTCGGCTTCCCCATCGCCTTGCTGGCGGCGATCCTTCTGGGGTTCAACTGGTTGGGCGCAAGCCTGCTCATGCTTACTTTCCTGGCGCGGCTGTTTCTCAAACACCGGATTGATGGTATTTTTGGATCGAGCGCAGGTCCGTTCTGGCTGTTGCCGGTGAGGGATCTGTTGAGTTTTTGCGTGTTCGTAGCGTCGCAGTTTGGCGAAACGGTCACTTGGCGGGGAAGCCGCTATGAGATCGAAGCCGGCGGCGTTCTGTCCCAATCGTGAGGCTTTGACCCTATGCCCATGAAAACGCTGTTTCTCCAGGCACCTTCCTTCGACGGCTACGATGGGGGTGCCGGCGCCCGCTATCAGATGAAGCGCGAAGTGAGGAGCTTCTGGTATCCCACCTGGCTTGCCCAGGCCGCGGC
>JBOHKF010000335.1:0-2829 GCA_050729015.1 Rhizomicrobium sp.
GCCGACGCGGTCGCCCGCGACAAGTCCATCGATAAGCAGGTGGTGCTGACCGCCATGGAAGAGGCGATGCAGCGGGCCGCCAAGGCGCATTACGGCGCCGAGAATGACATCAATGTGGACATCGACCCCAAGACCGGCTAGACCCATGTCTCACGCTATCTCCATGTGGTGGAGATGGTGGAGAACGACAAAACCGAGATCGGGCTCGAAGAAGCGCGCCGCCGCAATCCCGATGCGCAAGTGGGCGACATCATCGCCGAAACCCTGCCGCCGGTAGATTTCAACCGCATCAACGCCCAGAACGCCAAGCAGGTGATCGTGCAGAAAGTGCGCGATGCCGAGCGGGAGCGGCAATATGAGGAATATAAGGACCGCATCGGCGAGATCGTGCATGGCGTCGTCAAACGCTCGGAGTTCGGCTCGGTGGTGGTGGATTTGGGCAAGGCCGAAGGCGTGGTGCGCCGCGACGAAATGATCCCCCGCGAATCCTTCCGCGCCGGCGACCGCATCCGCGCTTATATATACGATGTGCGGCGCGAGACCCGTGGTCCGCAGATCTTTCTTTCCCGATCCCATCCCCAATTCATGGTGCGCCTGTTTGCCCAGGAGGTGCCGGAAATCTACGACGGCGTGATTGAAATCCGCGCGGTGGCGCGCGATCCCGGCTAGCGCGCCAAGATCGCGGTGATCTCAAGAGACTCCTCCATCGATCCGGTGGGCGCTTGCGTGGGCATGCGTGGGGTGCGCGTGCAGGCGGTGGTGCAGGAGCTTCAGGGCGAACGCATTGACATCATCCCCTGGTCTGCCGATCCCGCGACCTTCATCGTCAACGCCCTCGCCCCTGCCGAAGTCACCAAGGTGGTTTTGGACGAGGACACCCACCGCGTGGAGGTGGTGGTTCCGGACGAGCAACTGTCGCTGGGCATCGGCCGGCGCGGCCAGAATGTGCGCCTCGCCTCCCAGCTCACCGGCTGGCAGATCGACATTCTCACCGAAGCCGAGGAATCCGAGCGCCGCCAGAAGGAATTCGCGGCGCGCACCCAGCTTTTCATGGAAACGCTCGACGTGGATGAAACCGTGGCCCAGCTTTTGGCTTCGGAAGGTTTCGCCAGCATCGAAGATGTCGCTTATGTGGAGGTCGGCGAGCTTGCCAAGATCGAAGCTTTCGACCAAGAAACGGCGCAGGAGTTGCAAAGCCGGGCGCTGGAATTCATCGAGGCGCGCAACAAGGAGTTGGATGACAAGCGGCGTTCCCTGGGCGTCGAAGATCAGGTGCTTCAGATCGAGGGCGTGACGCCGGCGATGGCGGTGGCGTTGGGCGAGAACGGCATTAAAACCCTTGAGGACCTGGCCGGCGCCGCCACCGACGACCTTCTCGGCTATTACGACACCAACAAGGACAAGGAGCGGGTGCGGATAGCGGGGGCGCTGGACGGCTTCAATCTCGCCAGCGATGACGCCGACGCCATCATCATGAAAGCGCGCGTCACGATGGGTTGGGTGGAGGAGGAGCCCGAGAAGACCGGCGAATCCGGGAGCGATGGCGAGGAGCCGGTCGAGGCCTGATGACGCACACCGTATCCGACACCGACGAGAGGACCTTGCGCGGCCACCGCGGCTCGCGCCAACGCCACGATGCCGGCGGCTCTCGCTCACGCGAACGCGGTGATGCTGGCGGCTCTCGCTCGCGCGAACGCCGCTGCATCGTCAGCGGGGACATTCTGCCCGATGGCAAGCTGGTGCGCTTCGTTTTGGCGCCGGATGGCGAAGTCATTCCCGACGTCTCGGCCAAGCTTCCTGGCCGGGGATACTGGGTGACCGCGTCACGCGGCGCGGTGGAAGCGGCGGTGAAGGGCAATTGTTTTTCGCGCGCCGCAAAGGCCCACGCCAGCGTGAGGCCCGATCTTGCCGATCGCACCGAGAAGGCCCTGGTGGCGCAGATGCAAGGCGATCTGGGATTGGCGCGGCGCGCCGGTCAGTTGTTGCTGGGGTTCGAAAAGATTGTTCGCGGCCTGACCCCGCGCAACCCACCCGCGCTTCTGCTCGAGGCCCGGGACGGTTCGCCCGGCGGACGGCGCAAGCTTGAGAATGCCATCAAGGGCAAGACGTTGGGCCTTCTTGATTGCCTGACAGGTGCCGAATTGGCCTTGGCCTTGGGTCGCGAGAATGTGATACATGCCGCCGTCCGCGTCGGCGGCCTGGCCCAAAGATTGCAGAACGATGCCGCCCGCCTCGAGGGCTTCCGCGGCGGACACGGGAACGAAAGCGATTCATGAGTGATACGGACGAAACCAAGCGCCCCAAAACGCTGTCGCTGAAGAAGACGGAGACTTCGACCGTCAAGCAAAGCTTCAGCCATGGCCGCACCAAGGCGGTGGTGGTCGAGAAGAAGCGCACCTTGGGCGCGGCGCCGCAGCCCAAGGAGTCGCCGAAACCTGCGCGCGCGACGCAAGCGCCCGAAGTCAAGCCCGCGGCGGCCAGGGTCCCGTCGCGCGGCGTCGTGCTGCGCCAACTGTCGGAAGAAGAGAAAGCGCGCCGCGCCGCCGCCATCGCCGACGCGCGCCTCTCCGATTCCGAAGCCCGTCGCCACGCCGAGGCGGAAGCCCGCAAGCGCTCGCTGGACGAAGAAAAAATGCTGGCGGAGCGCGTCGCCGCCGAGCGCCGCAAGGCCGAGGAAGACGCGCGCAAGGCGGCCGAGGCCGAAGTGCGCCGCCACGCCGAGGCGGAAGCCGCCCGCCGCACGGCCCCCGAAGCCAACACGCTTCCCGTCGAGGACCAGCGCCGCCGCCTGGTGCAGGAAGAGGAGGAAGAAGGCCAGACCAAGAAGAT
>JBOHKF010000336.1:0-2583 GCA_050729015.1 Rhizomicrobium sp.
CGTGTCGAGCGGATCGATCACCCCGTCGTCCCACAGCCGGGCCGTCGCGTAATAAGGATTGCCTTCCTCTTCATATTTTTCACGAATCGGCCGCTCGAAAGCTTCCGCCTCCTCCCTGCTCCATCTCGCGGCATCGTGATGCACCGTGGCGAGCACCGAAGCGGCCTGCTCGCCTCCCATCACGCTGATCCGACTGTTGGGCCAGGTAAAAAGAAAGCGGGGTGAATAGGCGCGTCCGCACATAGCGTAATTGCCGGCCCCAAAGCTGCCCCCGATGATGACGGTGATCTTGGGCACGCTGGCGGTCGCCACCGCGGTCACCAGCTTTGCGCCGTCCTTGGCAATGCCGCCCGCCTCATATTTGCCTCCCACCATGAAGCCGGAGACATTCTGCAGGAACAGGAGCGGTATCCGCCGCTGGCACGCCAGTTCGATGAAATGCGTTCCTTTGAGGGCGCTTTCGGAGAACAGCACACCATTGTTCGCGAGGATCGCCACGGGTACGCCCCAGATATGGGCGAAGCCGCAAACCAGTGTTTGACCATAGAGCGACTTGAACTCGGAAAGTTCCGACCCGTCTACGAGGCGCGCGATCACTTCACGCACGTCGTAAGGGATGCCCACATCCGAAGGGATGATTCCGTAAAGCTCCTCGGGCGGAAATTTCGGCAATTGCGGCGCCTTGAAAGCGACGCCGGGTTTCGGCCTTGGCGCCAAGCTTGACACGATTTCTCGCAACAGCGCCAGAGCGTCCTCGTCATTCGCCGCGACATGGTCCACGACGCCGGATTTGCGTCCATGCGTGCCGGCGCCACCCAATTCCTCGGCCGATATGACTTCACCGGTTGCCGCTTTGACCAGCGGAGGACCCGCCAGAAAGATGGTTCCCTGGCCATCGACGATGACGGCCTCATCGGCCATGGCGGGAAGATAGGCGCCGCCGGCAGTGCAGCTTCCCATGACACAGGCGATCTGGGCGATTCCTTGAGCCGACATTTGCGCCTGGTTGAAGAAGATCCGGCCGAAATGATCGCGGTCCGGGAACACTTCGGCCTGATGGGGAAGACTGGCGCCGCCGCTGTCAACCAGATAAATGCAAGGCAGATGGTTCTGAAGGGCAATCTCCTGCGCCCGCAGATGCTTCTTCACGGTGAGCGGGAAATAGGCGCCCCCCTTCACCGTTGCGTCGTTGGCGATCACCATGATTTGGCGCGAGCCTATCCGGCCGATGCCGGCGATCAGGCCGGCGCCAGGCGCTTCGTCCCGGTAAAGGCCGTCGGCGGCGAGAGCGGCGATTTCCAGGAATGGCGAACCCGGGTCGAGAAGACGATGAATGCGCTCCCGCGGCAAAAGCTTGCCTCGTGCCAGGTGCCTGTCCCGCGCGCGGTCCGGACCGCCATGGGCAGCGCGCGCAATTTTGGCGCGCAAGGTCGCGGCCAGGTCGCGATTGACCCGGGCGTTGATCTCAAAGGTTTCGCTCTTGGGATCGGCCAGCGAGGAGAGGCGGGTCATAGGCCGATCAGCTCCCGGCCGATCAGGAAGCGGCGAATCTCGTTCGTGCCCGCGCCGATATCATAGAGCTTGGCGTCTCTGAGCAAACGCTCTACCGGCCAGTCCTTTGTATAGCCGGCGCCGCCCAATGCCTGGATTGCCTCCAATGCGGTCTTCACCGCGTTTTCCGAGGCCAGCAGAATGGCTCCGGCGGCGTCGAAGCGGCTGGCGCGGCCCAAATCGCAGGCGCGCGCCACCGCATAGACATAGGCTCGCGCCGAATTGAGCGCCACGTACATGTCGGCGATTTTGGCTTGCATCAACTGAAACGAGCCGATGGCCGCTCCGAACTGCTTGCGATCGCGCACATAAGGAAGAACGACATCCAGCGCCGCCTGCATGATCCCCAACGGACCACCCGCCAGCACTGCGCGTTCGTAATCGAGTCCGGACATCAGGATGGAGACGCCTTGGTCTTCTTCGCCCATCACCTGGTCCAAAGGGACTTCGCAGTCCTGGAACACCAGTTCCGCCGTGTCGCTGCCGCGCATCCCGAGCTTGTCCAGCTTCCGTGAGACCGAGAAGCCCTTGAACCCGCGCTCGATCAAAAAGGCGGTGATGCCGCGGGCGCCGGCCCCGGTCCTGGCATAGACCACCAACACGTCGGCTTCCGGCGCATTGGTGATCCAAAATTTCGTCCCGTTCAGGAGATAGACGGAACCCCGCCTTTCCGCCTTGAGCCGCATCGAGACCACGTCGCTGCCCGAGCCGGCCTCCGACATGGCGAGCGCGCCCACATGCTCGCCGGAAATCAGTTTCGGAAGGTAGCGGCGCTTTTGCTCAGGGTTCGCCCAGCGCCGGATCTGGTTGACACAGAGATTGGAATGGGCGCCATAGCTGAGGCCCACCGAGGCGGAGGCGCGGGAAATCTCCTCCATTGCCACCACATGCTCCAGATAACCCAGACCCAAGCCGCCATATTCCTCTTCGACGGTGATGCCGTGGAGGCCAAGCTCGCCCATTTGCGGCCAGAGGTCGCGCGGAAACTTGTTGGTGCGGTCGATCTCGTCGGCCCGCGGCGCGATCTTGTCC
>JBOHKF010000337.1:0-5351 GCA_050729015.1 Rhizomicrobium sp.
GAAGGGCACATTGGCTTCCCCGGCGATGGCGCGCGCGAGCAAGGTCTTGCCGGTGCCCGGCGGGCCCACCAGCAGCACCCCTTTGGGAATGCGCCCGCCCAGGCGCTGGAATTTTTGCGGATCGCGCAGGAAGTCCACGATCTCCTTGAGATCGTCCTTGGCCTCATCCACGCCGGCCACGTCCTCGAAGGTGACGCGCCCCTGCCGCTCGGTCAAAAGTTTGGCGCGCGATTTGCCGAACCCCATCGCCTTGCCCCCGCCCGACTGCATCTGGCGTAGAAAAAATACCCACACCCCGATCAGAAGCAGCATCGGAAACCAATTGACGAAGATGCCGACCAGGGACGGCATGCCGTCGTCGGCTGGCGTCACGGCAGTGTCCACACTGTGGGCCTTCAGCATGGGCCACAAGGTGTTGTCATTGGCGGGAACGGTCGTGGTGAAGGTCTGGCCCGAGGTCAACTCGCCCTTGACCTGCTCGCCCTGGAAAGTGACTTTGCGGACCTGATTCTGCATCACCTCTTCGTTGAATTTCGAATAGGTAATGGCGCTGGCCGTGGCGTGGCTGCCCGTTCCCTGAAACAGGTTGAACAGGAATACCAAAAGCACGGCGATGAGAATCCACAGGCCGAGATTTCGCAGGTTATTCAATCAGGCGTCCTTTCCTAAGGGCCTTGACGGGGGGGGTTAGGCCATCGCGCGCCCCGGACTCTCTTCATACATAGGATGTTTCTAGCGCATTGCCAGCGCTGAAAAGGTTAAGAAATTCACGCGTGCCCTGCAATCGGCGGTCATTCGACAGGCGTTTCACGGCTCTTTTGTGGCCCTTCTTGACTTTTCTTTCGTCAAAACAAGTGTTTCCGGCCCAAAAACCTGGGCGGCGCGGGGCGCCGGTTGGAGCCGGCAGCCATGAAGGGTGGCCCCGCCATGCAGTTTGCCTTCCACCATGCGGCGGAAAAGCCGCTCCAGTCGCTCGAAACGAGGCCGGTAGGGTTCCCCGGAGATGGCCATCAACACCTGGGCCAGGGCGCGCAGCCCCATCTCTGCGGGGGCAGCGGCAAGGGCTTTTGGATCCAGGAGCATCCGGCCCCCGTCCGGACGCACCGCCCGTTCCAAGATGGCTTGCGTAGCCACCTCCAGGGCAGCCCGGGCACGAGCCAGATGCCGTGCCGCACTGGCGATCCGCGCCGCAGGTAGTCCCGCCGCTTCCAGCGCGGGCATGAGGTTGCGGATGCGGCTTCTGGCAAAGCGGGTCTCGCTGTTCATGGGATCTTCCAGCCAACTTTGTCGGCGTTGGCGCAAATAAGTGCGCAAACGGTGCCGGGCGATCCCAAGGAGCGGGCGGGCCAAAATAAGGTCCGCAAAACGTCTCACCGGAAAGGGGGCAAGGCCGCGCATGGCGGAAAGACCGTCGAGTCCGCTGCCGCGGGCGAGCCGCAAAAGAAACGTCTCGGCCTGATCGTCCTGTGTATGTCCGACATAGAGAAATGAAAGACGGTGCCGCTTGAGCCAGCTTCCCATCAGCCCATAGCGGGCGTCACGCGCGAGCTCCTCGATGCCGGAGCGCGGCTTGGTGCCTTTGCGGGTGAGGATGTGGGCCGAAAGGCCGAGGGTTGTGGCGAAGGAGCGAGCCTTGCGTGCTTCTTGGGCGGAGTCTCTGCGCAACGCGTGATCCACGATCAGCACCACCGGTAGGGGCAGCCCCCTCTGCCTGGCCCAATCGGCGAGAAGATGCATGAGCGCCAGTGAATCTCCCCCGCCGGAAAGTGCCAGGGCTGCCGGCCATGGCGCCTTCAGGCCGTCCATCGCCTGGGCGAAAGCCGCCGTCAGCCCGATATCGACTCGCGAATTTTCCCCTTCTTCAGCGGCAGGCCGCCTTGTGCGCGCCGTCGGCCGCGGTGAGCGTCGCGGCAGGGGCTTTGGGATACCGGATTTTGACTTCCGCAAGAGTGGTGCATCCTCCCCTGGTTTGGCCTTCGGCAAGCAGCGACTGGCCAAGCTTCAGCATACTGTCGGGACTACGGCTGGAGTCCGGATATTTCTTGATCTGCTCGGCGAACGCGCGCGCGGCGGTCGGATAATCGTGCTGCACATAGGCGATGTCGCCGATCCAATAGATCGCCTGCGCGGAAAGATCGCCATCGGAAGGATTGGCGTCCGCATAGGAGCGGAAGGCGGCGCTGGCCTCTGCATATTGTGCATTGCCCAGCATCGCCATTGCGCGCTCGAACTGCCCTTGGCCGGGGGGTGCGGATGGCTGGGATGGTGCAGCGGACGGCACCGCATCGGCAGGGAGCGTGCCCAAGGTGCCGGGCGGGTTGCCCAATTGCTGCGGCGCCTCGGACGCCGGCGATGGGGCTTGGGGCGCGGCGGTCTGACCTCCGATGGGCGGAAGCGGCGTTCCTGGCGCCATGGAGCCTGCGGGCGGGGCGGCACTGGCGGTTCCGGCAACGCCCCCGGCACCGCAATTCAATCCCTGGCCGCCGCCCGCCCCCAATTGCTGGGCAGAAAGCATGCAAAGCCGATAAGAGAAGTCCTTTTGCTCCGCGTTCATCTTCTGGCGCAGGTCCTGGATCTGGTGGGAAAGCTCTTCATTGCTTCCGGTCGCGTTGGCCAGACTTTCGGTCAGGTTTCCGACTTGATTCTCGAGCAGCTTGACCCGCCCATCCAACTGGGTGATCTGGGAATCCTGGCTGTCCTCATGGGCCTGACGCGCGGCCTTTACCTCATCGCTTTCGCCGAACAATTGCGCCTGCGCGGGCAAGGCGGCAATTGCCGCCCCGGACAGGATCACGCTCAAGACCAGGAAAGCAGCGCGCGTGTTCATGACTTTACCTCTGCTCAAATCATATTCCAGATGCGAAGCGGCCTTCGGCGACTGGATCGCGACCAAACAACAAGGCGAAACAAAAAGGGCGCGGGGACAGGCTCCCGCGCCCTTTTGTTGCTTTAAGCGGCGGTCACGAGTTGGCGCCACCGGTGATCACGCTGACGCCGCGGCGATTCTGTGCCCAGCACTCCTCGTTCGATTCCGTGCAGATGGGCCGCTCCTTGCCGTAGGAGATGGTTTGCAGCCGGTCCGCAGTGACCCCTTGAGCCACCAGATATTCCTTCACGGAATTGGCTCTCCGGGCCCCAAGGGCGAGGTTATATTCGCGCGTGCCGCGTTCGTCGCAATTGCCTTCGATGGAGAGGCGTACCGAGGGATAGCGTGCAAGCCACGCCGCCTGCTTATTCAACGTGTTTCTGTCCGTGTCGCGAATGTTATACTTGTTCAAGTCGAAATGGACGGTATCGCCGACATTGACTTTGAAATCCTCGGCGCTGCCGGGGATGATGCTTGAAGTGACCTGCTGCTCCTGCTGCGGCGGGGGTGGCGGGGCAGGCGGAGGCGCCGTGTTGGCGGCTTCCTCCTTGTGAGTGCATGCCGCAAGCAGCAACGCGGCCGCCAGGGCAGCAAATTTCATCGTGCTGGAAAATTTCATCATGGCAATGGGTCTCCCGAGAAAGTGAGGCGGCGCGGCCACGCGCCAGAGGGAATTATCACTCGAGGGCGAAACGTAGAAGGCGACAAAAAGAACCAAGCCCCCCGCTCGTGCAACGTCTAAATCCTCTTCTGGCGCTCCAAGCCCGCCTCAAGGCCGATTCGTATTTGCCCATGAGGACACCGGACAGAGCAAGCGAATTCTCCTCAATTTGTCTCGCTTCCAGGCCTAAAATCCTGTCATGTGACCATAGGATACATGCATGACGCCATTATTGGATCAGCGGTGACCAGGCAGGATCGGAGGCACCGCCCGGCGTCATCACCCGCTGTTCATTGCGGCCCGTCACATCGATGGACCAGATTTGCGAGCCCCTGCCATTGGGAGCTGTGCGGGTGAACATCAGGACCCGCCCGTTGGGCGCCCATGTGGGGCCTTCGTCATGATAGGCGTTGGTCAAGATGCGCTCGCCCGAGCCATCAGGGTGCATCACGGCGATGGCGAAATGGGCCCCTTGCTGCTGGGTAAAGGCAATGAGATCGCCTCTGGGGCTCCAGACCGGGGTGCCATTCTGGCCGGGACCGAAGCTGATGCGATGCTGGTCCGAACCATCGGCATTCATCACATAGATTTGCTTGGAGCCCCCGCCGCCCCGATCGGACTCGAACGCAATTTGTTTGCCATCGGGCGAGAAACAGGGGGCGCTGTCTATGGCGGGATCGGTTGTCAGGCGCTGGACGGCGCGCGTCCTGAGGTCCATCACATAGATGTCGGAATTGCCCGCCGTCTCCAGCGCCATCACCACCTTGTTGCCGTCTGGCGAGAAGCGGGGCGAGAAGGTCATGTTGGGAAAGTTGCCCAGCTCCTCCTGTTTTCCCGTCTCCAGGTCGAACAGATAGATGTGAGGCTTGCCGGCGATATAGGAAAGATAGGCGATCATCTGCGCGGTAGGATTGAAGCGGGGCGTCAGCACCAGATAGTCGCCGCGGGTGAGAAAGATGGGATTGGCACCGTCTTCGTCCATCACCGCCAGCCGCTTGATGCGGTGCAAGGCGGGACCTGATTCCGAAATGAAGACGATTCGCGTGTCGAAATAGCCGGTCTCCCCGGTAATGCGCTGGTAGATGGCGTCAGAGACCATGTGCGCCACCCGCCGCCAATTCTCCGGCTGGGTGAAGAATTGCTGTCCCAGCATTTGGCTTTCGCCGTAAATGTCCCACAGGCGGAATTCCACTCTCAGCCGGCCATCGGACTGCATCGCCACCTGACCCGCCACCAGACCTTGGGCATTGATTACCCGCCAATTCGCGAAATTTGGCGCCACGTTGATGTTGGCGATGTGTTCGACAAAGGCCTTGGGATCGATCGAGCGGAAAAGGCCGGAGCGGTCGAGATCGGCGCGCACCACGCTTGCGATGTTGGCGCCCATCTGGGCATCGGTCGGCTGGGCGGCAAGAAAGTCCGGAATGGCGATGGGAAGGGGCTGCTGATTGCCCTGGGTCACGTCCACCTGCAGCGCCGCCAGGGCCGGCAAGGGCAGAAGCGCAGCCGCGAGCAGGGCGAAAACCACAAGAAATTTCCTCATGCCGGTCTCCAAAACATTCTCGCCATTCTCGTTACCGATGGGGGCCTTTTTGGGGCGTTACTGCTGCATCATCTCGCGAGGGTCGAAGCGCAAGGGATTGATCTCGTGCCATTGGCTATAGCGGTTGGGAGGAAGCTTGTAAGGCTGGCACTGGAAGATGGCGCGACGGGCGGCCTCGGCGGCCGCACGCGTATAGGGATTGCCGGAATTTAACGCTTGCGAGGTGGCCCGCGCGGCCGAACCATCGGGGTTGAGGACCAGGTCGAAATCCACAACCAGGT
>JBOHKF010000338.1:0-11514 GCA_050729015.1 Rhizomicrobium sp.
ATTGCCGGTGGCGCCGACCACCGCGATCTTGTAAGCCATGACCCGAAGTCCTTCCTGCGCGCGTCCCCCAGAGAACACTCGAGCGCCGGCGGACAGATACTAAAAAGACGGGTTGGACGAAAGAGGCGGCGCCATAAAGGGGATGACCGGTTGAATCGGCGATTCACCCCGGGGCGATCTGCTTTGCCCAAAAGCGGCGCGGACGGCCGCTTTTGGCCCTAGTCGGAATGCCATTTCAGACGGAGCATCGCCCCGTCGCTACCCACCCCGGCGCTGAAGGACGGCAGATAGCCCGACGAACCCGGGTCGGTCGAGAACACGTCCATATGGCCATTCTTGACGCCGAGGCTCCGGGCGACATCGTCCAGATACGTCATCGCATACGGGCTTTGCCTTTCCTCCCGCACCGGCTTGGGAGCACCCGGATATTGCAGCGACAGATGATCCTGGTCCGGAAGCCTCATCGCCGATGCGGAAGTTCCACATCCGAGGATCGCGGCCAGCCCCAGGAAGGTGACGAAACTGCGGCGCATTGGCCGAACTCCGGCAAGATTGCCGCAAGCAAACTCCGGCCTTGCCTGCCCGTTGCGCGGATATTTTTTGCTTTGCAGGAATATTTCTGGAAAAATGCCGCCGCGGGCTTCGCACCAGGGGTTTGGAGTGATGAACAAGGCGTTGCGGGCGTCGGCTGGCGCCACCCTATTGTGCTTTGCCGGCGCCAACCTTGCCCAGGCGCGGGGCCTTGACTGCGCTACCCCGGCGGAGATTTCCGCGATCCAGGTTTCGGCGGTGCAGCAGGAACTTACCGACGCGGCGCTGGCATGCGGACAGCGCGAGACCGATCTCTTCAATCGGTTCCAGATCGCGTTCAGAAGGGAATTGCGACGCTCCGACGCCTCGATGCTGGCCATGTTCAAGCGGCTCTATGGCCGGGCCCGCGGCAACGCCGAATATGATGCCTACAAAACCCGCGCCATCGCCCATGCCGAGCAGCGGCGCACCAAGCCCGGTGCCGCGGCCGATTTCTGCCGGACCGCCGACGTCGTGTTCGCGGCCGCGCTCGCGCCCGACAAGCCGGTGCTTGACGATTTCGTCGCCGGTGTGCCGGTGGAAGAGAAGAATCCCGTGAACGCTTGCGACGTGAAAGTGGGTGTCACGCTTCAGGGCACGGCCGTCTCGCCTGCGGTCATGCCCACGCCGCGCCCGCCGCTGCCTGACGATCCGTCGTCCGGCGATCCGTCGTCCGGCGATCCGTCGTGATGTAGGCCTTCAGGCAACCCCGATTCGCAGGGAAAGCGCGCTCGCTCGCCGGGAATTCCCGCCAAAGAAAAGGGGCCGGTCTTGCGACCGGCCCCTTCTTCAGTTTGACGCGTTTCAGCCGCCCAGGTCGATGACGGCGCGCCGATTTTTCGGCTCGCGCACATTGGGACCTGTGGGCACCATCGGATCGTGGAAGGAGCGGCCCTCCACGGCGATCGAGTCGGCCGAAAGTCCCTCGCGGACCATCTCGTCCTTGACGGACTGGGCGCGCCGCACGGAAAGCGCCTGGTTGTAACGGTCGGAACCCACCGTGTCGGTATGCCCGGTGACCATGATCCTCACGGACCCCAGGGATTTCGCAGCCGCGACAGCCTGGCTGACCGTCGATTGCGCTTCCGTCGTCAAGTCCGACTTATCGAAGTCGAAGAAGACGATGTAGGTCTTCGCCGGCGGCGGAGGCGGCGGCGGAGGCGGCGGGGGAGGCGGAGGCGGCGGTGGAGGCGGCGGAGGCGGCGGGGGAGGCGGAGGCGGCGGCGTCATGAACCACCTGAGGCCAACGATGATCGCGCTCTCCGTCAGGTCGCCCACCTTGACCGGCGCCAGACTGATGTAGGATGTGGCGTAATCGGTGCCGCCGCCCTGGTTGGAGCGGTAGCGGTAATCGGCGAACAGATCCACGTCGGACGAGAGCGAATAGGCAAGGCCCGCGATCGCCTGATACTCGAAATTCAGATGCGAGCCCTTCGCCCAGTCGAAGGCCGTGCCCGGGACCGTGAAGTGGATACGCCCCGAGCCGCCACCGATGCCCCCGCCCAGCGAGACCTTCCAGGTGTCGCTCAAGGGGATGTCATAGACAAGATTGAGCATGTCGGTGCGCACATCCGTCGAGCCGCCAAAGCGCGAGGACTTGCTCACATCATGAGAGGTGTAGCCGATTTCGTCTTCCAGCCTCAGTCCGGAGTCCCAGGCATAGCCGAACGAGCCCACGATGATGCCGCTGGAACCGGTGGAAATGCGGGGCGAGACGCTGGGGATGGCAACGGAGCTGGTGTGCACGGATCCCATGCTGTCGTAGCCACCGCCAAGGCCGAGATACCAACCTTCTCCGGCATGAGCCGGGACGCTCAAGGCCACGGCCGCGACCCCGGCCAAAGCCAACATGCGAATCTTCATTGTTCTACCCTCGCTTGAAATACCGACGGGCAGATACTCCCCCCGCCTAATGAAGCCTAAAATCCTATACGTGGCTTATAACGGCGATCCACCGGAAAGTCTCCACCGCCGATGCCCCTTTGGGCGCGATTGCGGCCGGGAATTCAAGGTTTTATGTGGCATCTGTGGTCTCGGTGCCACAGGGGCGCGGATAATATTCACGTTTATCCGGGCATGACCGCCATGCACCGTCCACATCTCCCCTCATCGTGCCTAATGCTTTATACGGCCATCGCAATCGCGCCGAAATGCTTGCCGCCTCGACGCTTTCCGAACACTGTTTGCCGATGGACCGCCCTTGCCCGTGCAGGTTGCGAGGGCAGGCGTGACAGAGGCCTTCAAGCATGGTGACTTCGCGTGAAATGACGGAAGCCGGCGAACGGGCGCTCAAAGAGGTCCTCGATCTTCTCGATCTGGAGCAGATCGAGGAAAATGTGTTCCGTGGTCGTAGTCCCAGGGCGCGAACCCAGCGCGTATTTGGCGGTCAGGTCCTGGGTCAGGCGCTCGCGGCGGCGATCCGCACGGTCGAACCGGCCCGCCTCTGCCATTCCTTTCATGCCTATTTCTTGCGGCCGGGCGATCCCAGGATCCCGATTCTCTATGAAGTAGATCGTGCCCGGGACGGTCGCAGCTTTACCGCCCGCCGGGTCGTGGCCGTCCAGCATGGCGCGCAGATATTCAATCTCGCCGCCTCGTTCCAAACTCCGGAAACCGGCTTCGACCATCAGTTCGAGATGCCGGATGCGCCCTCGCCGGAAATGCTTGAAGATGCCGGCCTGGCGCTCGAGCGGCGGGCGGAGGAATTTTCCGAACCGTTGCGCGAGTGGATAGCGAGGCCTCGTCCGTTCGAAATCCGCCCCGTCATATTCGATGGGCCGGGAGACCGTCCGCCGCGTCCCCCATTCGACCGGATCTGGTTTCGGCCATCGGGCCCGGTTCCGGGCGATGTGCGGTGTCACCAGATGCTCCTGGCCTATGTCTCCGACATGACGCTCCTGGACACCTCGCTGCTCCCCCACGGCAAAAGTTTTTTTTCGGCGGTGCAGATGGCCAGCATCGATCACACGATGTGGTTTCATCGCGACGCCGATCTCGGCGACTGGCTGCTCTATGCCCAGGACAGTCCTTCGGCCTCCGGCGCCAGAGGCTTCAATCGGGGATTGATTTTCACGCGGACCGGCAAATTGATCGCCTCGGTTGCGCAGGAAGGCCTGATCCGCCCGCGTGGCGGCTAGGCTTCGCACTTTTTCTGGAATTGCCGCTTCTCGTCTGGTCGCAATTCCGAACGGAAAACCGCTTCGCACTTTTCCTGGAATTGCCGCTTCTCGTCTGGTCGCAATTCCCGCGGAAAACCGCTTCGCACTTTTCCTGGAATTGCTCTATTGACCCGATTGACCGTTGGCCGCCGCCTTGGCGGCAGCCTCATGGGTGCTGCTCTGCGAGGCCGATGCTTCGAAAGCCTCCTTGGCGTCGCCCGGCTCCGGCGTCGCTTCGCAGCGACTGGCGGTGCAGCTATAGGTGACGCGCGTGGCGCCCCGCTCGAGGGTCACGGTGGAGGCGCCGCCCGCGGTCACGCTGATCTGGGTGTCGGCGACCTGGGCGCCATTATGATCCAGCGCCACCACATTGGTCTCGCCGAAGCCTTTGCCAAGCAGAAACGCGTGGCGGGAATCGATCATGTTGATGTCGGCGATGGCGGGATTTCCCACAAACACCGTCGCCACCGGCTTCGGAAAGGTAATGGTGCGCACTTCGTCCAGGGCGACCGTAAGTCCCGCGGCGTGGACGGGCGAGACGGCAAACAGAATCGGAAGTGCTATGACTGCGCGCCGCATGACAGGCCTCCTGCAAATTTTCATGCGCAACCCTAGCGCCTCCGGCCGTAAACGACTGTTAAAGCCGGAGCGCCGCAGGGCGGCGATGAAGGCCTTTGCGCCACCAAAAGCATGGAATTTCCGACCTTGGTAAAAAAAGGCAGGGTGCGATTGTTCGGATTGTCCGAAAGCGCGCATTTTTCCCAGCCAGACTCCCAGCGAAGAAAACCAACGCGAGCTAAGACACCAAAGCCCGGCGCTTAAAAACATCGGCTTGCGATTAAGTCGGCATTAAATCGGCGCTCCCTAGGCTCGCTTCCGTCCCGCCACGGACGAAAACATTTCGCCGCGGCTGGACATCCTAGGGTGTGACCTCGAACTGGAGACAAACATGAGCAAACTGATTTCGCGCTTTGTGCGCGACGAGTCCGGCGCCACCGCCATCGAGTATGGCCTGATCGCCGCCCTCATCTCGGTGGTTATCATCACCGCCGTGACCCTGGTCGGAACCAAGCTGACCGCCACCTTCAACGCCGTGGCCGGCGCGCTTTAAGGCGGCCATTGCCCGTCACGACCAAAGACAGCGGCCGCCTCCACAGGGCGGCCGTTTGTCCATGAAGAGCCGGAAATGATCGCTCAATCGCTCGTCATCGCGGTGTTGCCGGCGATGCTGGCGCTGGCGGCGGGTTTCGACCTCGCCAGCTTCACCATCCCGAATTTCCTCACCCTGGCGCTGGTCGCGCTTTTCGCGCCGCTGGGCCTGGCGCTGGCAATGCCGCTGTCGGCGGTTTCCTGGCATCTTCTAGCGGGAGGGGTCGGGCTTGCGGCCGGCCTCGCACTTTTTGCGCTGGGTTATATCGGCGGCGGCGACGCCAAGCTGTTCGCCGCGATCTCGCTCTGGCTGGGGTGGCACGATTGGCTTTCCTTTGTGCTGGCTGCGTCCCTGCTTGGCGGCGCTCTCGCCATTCTGTTGATTTCGGTGCGCCAGGTTCCTCTTCCCTCCGCCCTGATACGCTGCAATTGGATTCTCAGACTGTATGACAAGGACGCCGGAATTCCCTATGGAGTCGCCCTGGCGGCGGGCGCCCTTCTGATTCTTCCGCACACAGAGATTTTGCGGCTCGCCGCGGTTCAATAAAGAACGCGGCAATTCCAACTATTATCTTAAGTCAATTCTAAAAGGTTCCGTGGTGCAGTGGCGCGCCTTGAGGAGCCTTCAGATGAACTCCAAGCGCGTTATCGTCTTGAGCTTTGCCGGAGCGATGGCGATCGCCGCTGCGCTTCTGGCGCGCGGGCTGGTGGGCGGCGGTACGCCCAAGGTCGAAGCCAGAATCGCCCCGGCGGTACGGATGAGCGATGTTCTGGTCGCCGGCATGACGCTGGTGCCGGGCCGCCCGCTCAAGCCCGAGCAAGTCCGCTGGGAGAGATGGCCGCAAGCGGCGGTCGACGCCTCTTTCATCACCAGGAGTGCGGGGTCCGACATCGCCCGGCTGGTGAAAGGCGCGGTGGTGCGCGTTCCACTGATGGCCGGCGAGCCGATTGCCGCCAATGCCATCGTCCATGGCGATCAAGCGGGATTCATGGCGGCGATGCTGATGACTGGCATGCGCGCCGTCTCCATCGTCATCAGCGCCGATTCCGGCGCCGGCGGCTTCATTCTTCCCAACGATCATGTGGACCTGATTCTGGCGCGCAAGCTCGAAGGCAATCCACCGCGCGTGGTGGCCCGCACCATCCTGACCGACGTCCGCGTCCTGGCGGTGGACCAGACCTTCAAAGAGGACAAAAACACCAAGACGGTGATCGGCAAGACCGCAACTTTGGAGCTGACCCCCGTCCAGGCGCAGAAAGTGGAAGCGGCGGAGAATCTGGGCACCCTCTCGCTTTCGCTTCGTCCGCTGGCTTCGCAGCCGGGATCCCTCGCCAGCAATGCGCCCGCCGGCGGCGATGACGGCGAGATTGCCGTCATCCGCTATGGCGTGAGCGCCCCCGCCAGCGGCCAGGAAGGAAGATAGCCGTGAATTTTTTCCGCTTCGGCGCAACCGCCGTCCTGCTTATCGGCACAACGCTTCCGGCGGCACTTCCGGCGGCGGCAATCACCCGCCTTGCGCTCCAGCCCGTGACCGCGTCTCAGTCGGCGGCCCAGGCCCAGCCGGATCAAAGCAGCACGCGGGTGGTCAAGCTTTCGAGCCGGAACGGCCAGCCGGATGTCGAGCACATGACGCTGGGCCTCGACAAGGCAGCGGTGGTGGAACTCGACACCGACGCCAAGGACGTCCTGGTCTCCAGTCCCGACGTGGTCAACGCCGTGGTCAAAACGCCCCGCCGGATTTTCCTGCTCGCAACGAAGACCGGCCAGACCAACGCCTTTTTCTTCGATGCCGCCGGTCATCAGATCGCCTCGCTCGACATCCGGGTGGAAAAGGATGTCAGCGACCTTGCCGCCATGATGAAGGAGGATTTGCCCAATTCCGCCATCAGGGTCTCGGCCATCAACGACAATGTGGTCCTCGCGGGCAGCGTGGCGAGCGCCCTCGAATCCACCCGCGCCGCCGATCTTGCCGCCAGCTTTGCCGGCGATCCCAGGAAGGTCGTCAATCTTCTCTCCGTCGCGGGCGGCCAGCAGGTGATGCTGAAGGTGCGCATCTCCGAAATGCAGCGCCAGATCGCCAAGCAGTTCGGCATCAATATCGCCGGCGTCAAGGAAATCGGCGGCAGCACCCCCTTGGAGCTTTCCTCCAACAACCAGTTCGGGTTGGTGGGCCAGGCGCTCAACGATCTCTCGGGCGGCCAGGTGGGCCAGGTTTGCGCCTCCGGCGCCAATCCCTTGTCGGGCGCCTGCACCTTCCAGAACAACGTCCAAGGCGCGCTCTCGGCCATGGAGCAGGTAGGCCTTCTGCATACCCTGGCCGAACCCGACCTGATCGCGGTCTCCGGCGAAACCGCCAAGTTTCTGGCCGGCGGCGAATTTCCCGTCCCGGCAGGGCGCGACCAGCAGGGCAACATCTCGATCGAGTTCAAGCAGTTCGGCGTCGGCCTTTCCTTCACGCCGGTGGTGCTGTCGGACGGGCGCATTTCCTTGCAGCTTTCGACCGAAGTGAGCGAACTCACCAACACCGGCGCCTTCACCTTGCAAGGCGGCACGCTCACCACGTCCTCGGGCACGGTTCCGACCGGCGGCGTCACCATTCCTGCGCTTAGTGTGCGCCGCGCCGACACCACCATCGAACTTCCCTCGGGCGGAAGCTTCGCCATCGCGGGCCTGATGCAGCACACCACCAAGCAGCAGATAGACGCCTTCCCGGGGCTCAAGGACCTGCCGGTTCTGGGCGCCCTGTTCCGCAGCCGCGATTTCCAGAACAACGAAACCGAGCTGGTGGTGCTGGTGACCGCCTATCTGGTCAATCCCACGTCCGAGGCGGCGCTCGCCACGCCCAGCGACGGCTACATCACCCCTTCCGACCCTGAGACCATTCTCCTGGGCCGGCTCAACACCGTCTACAAGAAGAGCGGCGACAAGCCGCTCACGCCCGAGGCCGGCGCGCCCGTCGGCTTCGTGGTGCGCTAGGAGGGGCCATGCGCGAGACCAAACATATTCTCCTTCCCTGCCTGATCTCGATGCTGATGGCGGCAAGCTGCGCGCCGCCTTCGAACGGTCCGATCTTCGACGACCCCGCGGCCAACCACCCCATCGCGGTCGAACCTTCCTATCAGGCGTTGAAGATCGATGCCTCGGCCAAGGGGATCGCCCCTTCGGACATGTCGCGCCTGGAGGCTTTCGTGCGCGACTATGAGGCGCATGGCGACGGCAAGATCGCCGTCAATGTGCCGGCGGGCGCCGAAGCCGATGGCGAAGCGGCGGTCATTGCCGGGCGCATCGGCGAAATGGGCGTGAGCCGGGATCGCATTCTGATAGCCAGTCACGACGCCCAGCCCGGCGACGATCGGGCGGAATTGAACTATGTGAGCTACCGGGCCTCGACGGGGCCTTGCGGCGACTGGTCGGAAAATCTGGCCTACACGATGGACAACCGGACCGCGGCCAATCTCGGCTGCGCGGTTCAGCACAATGTGGCGGCCGAGGTCGCCGATCCGCGCGATCTTCTGGAGCCTCGTCCCGCCAGCGGCGCCGACGCCAACCGCGGCGATGCGGTCATCACCAATTACGAACAGGGCAAGCCCACTTCGGCGATCAAGACGCCCGATCAGAGCGGGGCGATCTCGGATGTGGGCAGATGAGTCAAGAGACCGCCATGTCGAAGCCTGAGACGACCACGCAAGGGTTTGGCGCCGCCTCTCACGAGCGGCCGGTGCCGCGCATTTCGATCCATGCCTTCTGCGAGTTTCCCGATACCGGCGCGGTTCTCCACCGCGCCGCCGCCGACCGGAGGCTGGCCAAGGCGCATCTCACCGTCCAGTTGGGAGGGATCAACGCGGCGATCGAATTCTTCCGGGGCGAAGTCACGCCCAATCTGCTGGTGGTGGAGACCAGACTCGAAGGCCAGGCGGCGCTCGACGAACTGGATCGTCTCGCCGAGGTCTGCGATCCGGCCACCAAGGTGGTGGTGGTGGGACGAACCAACGACGTCCGGCTCTATCGCGAATTGATGCGCCGCGGCGCCTCGGAATATCTGGTGGGGCCGCTCGAGCCGCTGTCCGTGATCGAAGTGATATCGGGGCTCTATCTCGATCCTGCCGCAAAGCCCGTGGGACGGGTGATCGCTTTTGCCGGCGCCCGGGGCGGGGCCGGCTCTTCCACTATCGCCCACAATGTGGGGTGGTGCGTGGCCGAGGAATTCAAGGTCCACACGACCATCGTGGACTTCGATCTTGCCTTCGGGACTGCCGGCCTCGACTTCAACGATGAAGGCGGCCAGGGCCTGGCCGAGGCGCTGGCCGCGCCGGAACGGCTGGACGATGTGCTGCTCGACCGCCTTCTGATCAAGCGGGGCGAGCATCTGTCGCTTTTCACGGCACCGGCTTTGCTGGACCGCGATTACGGCGTCCCCCAGGAAGCCTTCGAGGCGGTGGTGGATGCGACCCGCGCCGCCAGCCCATGCGTGATCCTGGACCTGCCGCATCTCTGGACACCCTGGGTCAAAACCTGCCTTTCCCGCGCCGACGAGATCGTGATCGTGGCGACACCCGATCTCGCCTCGCTGCGCAACGCCAAGAATATGACGGAGCTGCTGCGCCAGGCCCGTCCCAACGACCATCCGCCGCGGCTGGCGGTCAATCAAACGGGCCTGCCCAAGCGGCCGGAAATTCCGCCAAAAGACTTCGCGGAAACAATCGGCGTCGAACCGGCCCTGGTTCTTCCCTTCGACGCGGCGCTGTTCGGCCAGGCGGCCAACAATGGCCAGATGCTGTTGGAGATGGCGCCCAAGGCCGCCGTCTCCCAAGCCCTCAGGCGACTGGCGGGCGCCGTCCTGGGCCGCGCGATCCCCTCTTCCGCCGAAGACAAGTCCGTCCCTCTTCTCTCCTTTTTCAAGAGCCGCAAGCAGGCTTGAGGAGCATCCACCATGTTCGGCAAGCGGAGTGGCAGCGAGCCCGCGTTCCGCGTCCCGGAAGAGGCCGAACCGGGGATGGCCGCGCGCGAAAACGCGACTCCGGTCACGCGGCTGGCCGCACGGGTGGAGAAGGTTGCCGCCCCGCCCGCGCCCCCGCCGGGCCCGGTCCAGCGGGCGATCGCCGATGACCGCTCGGAAGATTATTACCGGGTTAAATCCACGATCTTCAACGCCCTCATCGAGACCATAGACCTCGGCCAACTGGCGCAGCTCGACGCCCTAGCGGCACGCGAGGAAATCCGCGACATCGTCAACGAGATCGTCTCGATCAAGGCGGTGGTGATGTCGATCGCCGAGCAGGAGCATCTGCTCCAGGATATCTGCAACGATGTGCTGGGCTATGGGCCTTTGGAGCCCCTGCTCGCCCGCGACGACATTTCCGACATCATGGTCAATGGCGCGGGCCGCGTCTTCATCGAAGTCGGCGGCAGGGTCCAGCTCACCAACATCCGCTTTCGCGACAATGGCCAGTTGATGAACATCTGCCAGCGCATCGTGAGCCAGGTGGGCAGGCGGGTGGATGAAAGCTCGCCGATCTGCGACGCCCGGCTGCTGGACGGCTCGCGGGTCAACGTGATCGGGCCGCCCTTGTCGCTGGACGGCGCCACGCTCACCATCCGGAAATTCCGCAAGGACAAGCTCAAGCTCGAGGATCTGGTGCGCTTCGGCTCCATCAGTCCCGATGGCGCACGGGTGCTCAAGGTAATCGGCCGTTCACGCTGCAATGTGCTGATTTCCGGCGGCACCGGATCGGGCAAGACCACGCTGTTGAACTGCCTCACCGCCTTCATCGACGCCGAAGAGCGGGTGATCACCTGCGAGGACGCGGCCGAGCTGCAACTCCAGCAGCCGCACGTGGTGCGGCTGGAAACCCGGCCCGCCAATCTCGAAGGCCAGGGCCAGATCACCATGCGCGACCTGGTGAGGAACTGCCTGCGCATGCGCCCGGACCGCATCATCGTGGGCGAGGTGCGCGGAGGGGAGGCTTTCGACCTTTTGCAGGCCATGAACACCGGCCATGACGGCTCGATGGGCACGCTCCACGCCAACAGTCCGCGCGAGGCGATCAGCCGCCTGGAATCCATGATCACCATGGGCGGGTTCTCGCTTCCCACCAAGACCGTGCGTGAAATGATCGTGGGCTCGATTGACGTGATCATCCAGGCCGAACGCTTGCGCGACGGCTCGCGCCGGATAACCCGCATTACCGAAGTGATCGGCACCGAGGGCGATGTCGTCACCACCCAGGACCTTCTGGTCTACGAGGTCCAGGGCGAGGACGACCATGGCCGGCTGAGCGGCCGGCATGCCGGCACCGGCATCGTCCGGCCGGCCTTCTGGGAGCGCGCCCGCTATTTCAATCTGGAGCGGGAGCTGGCGGACGCTTTGGACAAGGTGAACCAATGATCCTGCTGGTGGCGCTGTTGGCGGCGCTGGCCTTGGGCGGCGTGATTTTCGCCTTCGCGGGCGGCGACGAGCGCTCGCAGAAGCGATTGGCGGCCCTCGCCAGGCCCAAGGACACCGGCCGTGCCAAGGCGCAAAGCGACGCGCTGACCAAGCGCAGAACCCTCGCCGCTCAACTCAAGGAGGTGGAAAGAAACCAGGCCGCGTTGCGCAACAAGGAAAAGCCCAGCTTGCGCCGCCGCCTGGAGCAGGCC
>JBOHKF010000339.1:0-2653 GCA_050729015.1 Rhizomicrobium sp.
TGGTTGTCATGCCGGGCGTTCGGGCCGCCTCATTTCTAGTATTGCCGGTTGCGGTTCTTCTGGCCGGCTGCTCCCTCGGCCAAAGGATCAATTCCGTGGTGAACGAAGCAGTGGGCGCGCCGGCCACGACGGCCGGCCTGGCCGTTGGCGATGAGCCCTATTCGGTGAAGACCGGAACCGCGATCCTGAGCGAGGGCGGCAGCGCGGCCGATGCGGTCACCGCCATGTTTTTTGCCATGACGGCAACCTATCCAGTGGCGGCCGGCTTGGGCGGCGGCGGCATTTGCCTGGTGGCCGATCCGGTCAAAGGCGTGCGCGAATTCGATTTCCTGCCACGCGCGGCATCGGCCGGCGGCACGGTCGCGGTGCCAGGCGCGGCCAGAGGCTTTTACGATCTTCAAGCGCAGTTCGGCATGCTCCCCTGGCAACGCGATGTGGCGGGAGGCGAAGCTTTCGCCGGGACCGGCTTTCCCATCAGCCACGACCTTGCCATCCGTCTCGCCAAACTGGCGGCGCGCCTGAGGCAGGACCCAACGCTGGCCGCGGAATTCCTGGATGCAAATGGCCGGCCCAAACCTGAGGGCACGATCATATCCAACCCCAACCTTTCTCAGACCCTGGCCATAATCCGGCTCGGGGGCGCGGCGGCCTTCTATGGTGGCGCCGTGGCCGACGAAATGATCCGCGCCGCAAACGCTAATGGCGGGCGCCTCTCTCTCGCCGATTTTTCAGCCTATCGTACCCACACCGGCAGTCCGCAGATGATTGCGGAAGGAGATTTGAGGGTGGCATTGCCCAGCCGGCAGACGGGCGCCGGCGCGTTTGCCGAGGTCCTCTTTGCCCACCTGGCGCCCAGTGCCGACCCCGAAAGCGCGGTGATGGCGGCGGTGCGTCAAAGCCTGGCCGCATACGGCATCGCTTCTCTTCCTGCCGATCTGGGCGCTACCGGCTTTGCCGCCATCGACAAGAACGGCCAGGCAGCGGCGTGCGGCGTGACTTTGAATGGCGCATTCGGCGCCGGCGTGAGCGCGGAAGGCGTGCTGCTTGCCAAGGCGCCGGCCATGCCCTCCGGCATTGCCGGCGCCTTTCTCTTTCCCGTTATCGTTCGCAATTCCAGTGGCAATGTGGTTCTGGCGGGGGCGGGCGCAGGAGGTCCGAACGGCACCGGGGCGATCGCGTATGCGCTTTTGAAGCTGGCGGCCGGCCAGGCGGTCGATCGCGCCAGCGAACTGCGCTCGACGGGAGCCGCACCGGCCGTCACCGCCAATCTCATATCCTGCGCCGGCGGCCTCTGCGTGGCGCTGCCTGACCCCGGCGGCCATGGCCTTGGCGCCGGCCAGGGGCAGTAGCCCATGGACAGGGCCGCAAATGGCTAGAAAAGCCGCTTTGCGCTTTTCCTGGAACTAACCTCCGCTGAAGGTCCGCTGCCACCAGCCTTTTTTCTTTAGCCCGGCGTCATCGTCCTTGGGCGCCACGTCGGGGGCCGGGGTGGTATCGGGGACATCGTCATTGAGCGTCCAGACCGGAGCTGACGGCGCGCTGGGGCCGGCGACCGGAGTGGTGTCAATCTCCTCCGGCGTTCCGAATCGCTCCGCGTCCGAAGCAAGGGGAGCGCGGTTCTCGCCATCCTGCTCCCGGTTGCGTCCGCCCCGCCGTCCTCGGCGCCGGCGGCGCCGGCGCCCGCCACCTTCGTCGGCTTGAGATGGTTGGCCGGTCGCCGGTCCTGCCTCGCCCGCTTCCGCGACGGGCTCATTGCCTTCTTCCGCTATCTGGCGCTCGGACGCTTCGTGGATCTTGTCATGAACCTCGCCATTTTCGGGCCGCGGGGACGGGCGATCGCGATGGCGGCCGCGCCCGCCGCGGCGCCGCCGCCTTCGGCCTTCACCGTCGCGCACCGGAATCGCTGCGGCCTGGGCCGGTTCGGCGGGTTCTGCGCCCCCCTTGATCTCTTCCTCCTCCTCCTCCTCGGCAGTCGCCTCGACCTCGGTCTCCTCGGACGGGACAAAGCCCGCTTCGATTGAGACCGCTTGGCGCGGTTGCCGGTCTTCCGCCTCGCGGGCGCGGGTCCGCTCCAACTCGAAATGGCCCGTCATCAGGTCTTCCTTGGGTTCGAAGGAAACCTCCATGCCATACTCCGCCTCGATGCGGGCAAGCTCGCGGCGCTTTTGGTTCAAGGTATAGATCGCTACGTCATTGGCCACTCTCACCGTCACCGCGCTCGCGCGACTTTTCTCGCCTTCCTCCTCGATGGCGCGCAGCACGCGCAGCGCCGTCGATTCCACCGAGCGAATGATCCCGGCGCCGCCGCAACTGGGACAGACGACCGTGGATGAAGCGACAACGCCGACCCGCAGGCGCTGGCGGGACATTTCGAGAAGCCCGAACTGGCTGATCTTGCCGATCTGGACACGGGCGCGATCATCCTTCACCGCGTCGCGCAGGCGCTTTTCCACTTCGCGGTCGTTGCGGCCTTCCTCCATGTCGATGAAATCGATCACGATAAGGCCTGCAAGGTCACGCAGGCGCAATTGCCGTCCCACTTCATCGGCAGCTTCCAGATTGGTCTTGCGCGCCGTTTCCTCGATGGAATGTTCACGGGTGGCGCGGCCGGAATTGACGTCGATGGCGACCAGGGCTTCGGTCTGGTTGATCA
>JBOHKF010000340.1:0-6604 GCA_050729015.1 Rhizomicrobium sp.
GTCGTCGAACACCTTGTTGCCGATGAAATTGATGCGGGCGATACCGGTCGTTGGCCCCTCGCTGATCGAGAAAATTAAGTCCACGCGATTTTGCGGGCGCTGGATGATCTCGGGATCCACCCGGGCCGCGAATTTGCCATTGCGGCGATAAAGCTCGATGATGCGCTGGACGTCGGCTTCGACGCGGGCGCGGGTAAAGGTCTGGCGCGGCTTGATCTGCACTTCCTTGGTAAGGTCCTTGGTCGAGACCTTGTCGTTGCCCTCGAACACCACCTGGTTGACAATGGGATTCTCCACCACCTGAATGGCGAGGGTGCCGTTGTTGAACGCGATATGCACGTCCGAGAACAGGCCGGTCCCGAACAAGGCCTTCAATGCCTGGTCGGCGGTGGCCGGATCGTATTTGTCGCCGACGCGGAGATTCATGTAAGTGAGAACCGTGCCCGGCTCCACGCGCTGAGTGCCGGTTACGGTGATGCGTTCGATCGTAGGTTCCGGCTTGGCCGGCTGGCCGGGCGCCTAAGCCGCGTTCTGCCGATTGGCGGGCCCGCTGTTCAGGTCTTGCGCGCGTTCCGCCGCTCCGGGCCTCAGTTGTGCGGTTGCCGGCGCTGCAAACAGGGCGAGACACAACGTCGCCGAAGTCGCGCGCAGAACCGCTTTATACTTGACGCTGGTCCGCATTCCCCGCCGTCCGGCACTCAATCTTCAAGGCGCCCGCGGGCTGCCAAAGTTTCAGAAAAGATTCAGCCGGGCCAAGTCATTCCAGGTTGTCAGGAGCACCAGCCCCAGAACCAGAACCAAGCCGAGCCGAAATCCGACGTCCTGGGCCCGCTCGTCCAACGGGCGCCCCAAAACAGCCTCACATGCATAGTACAGAAGATGCCCGCCGTCGAGCAGTGGAATCGGAAAAAGGTTGGCAAAGCCAATGCTTACGGAAAGCACCGCCGTCAACTGCAGAAGCGCCAGGAATCCGTAGTCCGCGACCTGGCCCGTCATCTTGGCGATGCCGAGTGGCCCTCGCAACTGATCCGCGCTGGCATAGCCGCGCACCATTTGGACCAGGCCATCGATGGTGGTGTGAATGATGTCCCAGGTCTCGGCGCTGGCCGCGGCAAAGGCGCCGGGAAGGCTGTAATATTTTGTTGCGATCGGTGCCCTGGGAGAGGCCCTGACGCCAATCACGACGCTGGTTGCCATGTCGCCCAGCATGTCGCGCACCCTTCTGGCATGCGGCATCACATGAACCGTAAGCGGACGGCCATCGCGCAGTAGCGCGATGGTGAGGGTGTCCCCACCGCTGACCGAGATGATCTCCGGCATCTGCTCGAAATCGGAGATGGCCGCCCCGTCGATGGCGGTAACCCGGTCTCCAGCCTTGATGCCGGCGGCCTCGGCGGGGCTTCCTTTCACCACATCGCCGATAATCGGTGCCACCACGGTGTGACCGTTGTGAAAAATGATGCCGGTGAAGAGCAGGATCGCGAGCACGAAATTGGCGAGGGGTCCGGCTGCGGCAACCAGCGCGCGCTGCCAAAGCGGTTTGAACGCCAGCACACCGGCACGCTCGCCGGCGCTCATGCGCAAGGCCGCGCCGCGGTCGGGCACCGAGGCGGCATTGACGTCGCCCGCGAATTTCACATAGCCGCCGACCGGAAGCCAACTCACTTTCCAGCGGGTCCCGGTCCGGTCGGTCAAACCGAAAATCTCCCGGCCGAAGCCGACGGAGAAGACGTCCACTTTCACGCCGCAGGCCCGGGCGACCAGGAAATGACCCAGCTCGTGGAAAAACACCACGACTGTGATTACGAACAGGAAGGCCGGCAAACCTACTGGAATCCAAAGGGCCAGGCTATGCAAGTCGCCGAGCATGATTTCCTCTTACGCCCCTACCCTCTGACAGATTTCCTCCGCCAGCACTCGCGCCCGCGCATCGGTCCCCAGGACGGTGCCGAGGTCGTAGGAATGGCCGTTCGCGCGTCTGCCGGCGTCGGCGTTCAGGGTCTCGCCAACCACCCGGGGAATATCGAGAAAGCCGATTCGCCGGTCGAGGAAGGCCTGCACCGCAATCTCGTTTGCGGCATTGAGCACCGTAGGAGCGAGGCCGCCCGAACGCAAAGACTCAATCGCCAGGCCCAGCGCGGGGAACCGGTCATGCGCCGGCGCCTGGAACGTGAGTTGCCCCAGCTTGGCAAGATCGAGCTTACGCGATGGCGACGCGATTCGCCGCGGCCAGGAAAGCGCGTACGCGATCGGCGTGCGCATGTCGGGCTGGGAGAGATGGGCCATGGTGGCGCCATCGGCATAGCTCACCAGGCAATGAACGACCGATTGCGGATGCACCAGCACGTTCAACTTTTCCGGCGGCAACGCGAACAGGAAGTGCGCTTCGATCAGCTCCAGACCTTTGTTCATCAAGGTCGCGCTGTCGAGCGAGATCTTGCGCCCCATCGTCCAGTTGGGATGGGCCACGGCCTGCTCCACCGTCGCGTTGCGCATTTTATCCAGGGGCCATTCGCGGAACGGGCCGCCCGACGCGGTAAGGGTAACCATCTCCACTTCGCTCGCGTCCCCCGATCCCAGAACCTGGAAGACGGCGTTGTGCTCGGAATCTACGGGAACGACCTGGGCGCGCGACCGTGCCAGCGCCTCGCGAAACACCGGACCGGCAGCCACCACGCATTCCTTGTTGGCTAGCCCCAGCAACGCGTCTTGCGCGATCGCGCCAAGGGCGGGCTCGATCGCCGCCGCACCCATGATCGCCACCATCACGAAATCCGCCGAAAGGCCTGCGGCCGCGATGACCGCCTCGCGCCCCGCCGCCGCCTCAACGCCGCTTCCGGCCAGGCCTTCCTTCAACGCACCATAAAGCCTGACGTCGCCGATCACCGCGCGCCGCGGCCGCAATGTTTTCGCTTGCTCGATGAGAAGGGTGACATTTTTCTGGGCGGTCAGCGCACGCAACGGAAAAGCGTCTTCGCCATGGAGCTTTCGCGCATAGCCAATCACATTGAGCGTGTTGACGCCGATAGAGCCCGTTGAGCCCAGAACCGTGACGCTGCGACGGAGCACCTGGGCGAGCGAGGCCGCCTCTTCGAAAGACGTAGCCGCGATCGGCTTCATGACGCCGCCCCGAACAAGGGATCGAAGTGAGCGATGAAGACCATGCCCGCCAGCACCATGCTGATGAGCACCGTGGAATCCATGCGGTCCAGTACCCCGCCATGACCGGGGATAAGAGAACCGGAATTCTTGAAGCCAAAACGGCGCTTGACGAAACTCTCGAAGAGATCGCCCGCATGGGCGCTGAGGCTGAACAAAAACCCGAATAGGCACGCGCCTAAGGCGCCACCCCCGAGGAACAGAATGTAAAGGGCAAACACCAGGGAAGCTGCAACCGAGCCGCCGATGGTGCCGGCCCAGGTCTTGGATGGCGACAGGCGTGGCGCAAGGCGGGGACCACCGATCAGATTGCCGAATATCAGCGCGCCGGTATCCGTGGCCCAGACGATCAGGAACATGCCCACGATAACAAGGGCACCTCGCGGCTCCGACAGGTTGAGTCGGACCAGCGGCACCAGTCCTCCCTCGAACGCCCTGAGAGATGCCAGCGCCAGCGCCGGCAGTCCCAGATAAAGGGGGCCCAGCGCCTGCCAGAAGGGGTGAAGATGGAGATACCTGGCGCGCAGGAATGCGATGACAGCGCCGACCGCGATCACGGCCAAACCTGCGCTCGACGTCCCCGTCACCAGCAGGACGGCGACTGCAATCGCGATCGTGGCCGCGCTCAACAGGGTTTCCGCGCGAAAGTCTTTTGTCCGGCCAACCATCCGATGCCATTCCCGTGCCGCCGCCCAGGTAATCAGCACCACTAGGATGGCGAAATAGGAAGGCGCGGCAAACAGCGCCACAACTGCGATCGCCGCCAAGCCCAACCCGACCAAAGGCCGGGTGATCCAGTCCAGGTGCCAGCGAATGGCGCGATAGCCGGGGGCATGGGAATGGTGCACGCTGGTCACGCCACGGCTTCCGAATTCAGCGCCCCGAAGCGGCGCTCGCGAGCGGCAAAGCTTTGTAACGCCTTGAGCAACTCCTCACGTCCGAAATCCGGCCATAACGTGTCAACGAAAAAGAGTTCGGCATAGGCCGATTGCCAGAGAAGAAAATTTGAAAGCCGGTGCTCGCCGGAGGTGCGAATCACCAGATCGGGCTCGGGCAGTGCGCTGGTGAACAGACGCGTGGAGAAAAGTTCCGGGGTGATGGTCTCGGGATCCAGCCTGCCCTCTGCCGCCGCTCGCGCCAGTTCGCGCGCCGCGGCCGCTATCTCCTCCTGGCCGCCATAATCGAAAGCAAAAGTGAGATTGAGGCCGGTGTTGTCCTGGGTCATGCTTTCCGCATCCAGGATCATTTGATGGATGTCTCTGGCGACCCTGCCCCGGTGACCGATGATGCGCATTCGCACGTTGCGTTCCACCAGTTCGTCCATATCGCTGCGGAAATAGGCCCGGAACAAGCCCATCAAGGCGCCCACTTCCGCCTTTGGCCGCTTCCAATTCTCGCTTGAAAAGGCGAACAAGGTGAGATTGGAAAGACCGATGTCGCAGGCGGCGCGCACCGTTTCACGCACCGCATCCATGCCGGCGAAGTGTCCGGCTTCGCGCGGCAAGTGGCGCTTGCGTGCCCAGCGCCCGTTGCCATCCATGATGATCGCGACATGGCGCGGCAGGATCCGGGGAAGGTCGCCTAAGGGTATCTCCATGGCCCTTCTCTATACTTGCATGATTTCCTGCTCCTTGGTGTGGAGCGAAGAATCGATGTCCTTGATGTGTTCGTCGGTCAGCTTCTGCAACTCGTCGCTCCTGGTGCGATGGTCGTCCTGACCGATTTTGTGATCCTTTTCGAGTTTTTTGAGCAATTCCATGCCGTCGCGGCGCACATTGCGGACCGCCACCCTGGCGGCCTCGGCATATTTGTGGGCGAGCTTGGAAAGTTCCTTGCGCCGTTCCTCGTTGAGTTCCGGGAGCGGGATGCGCAGGAGTTGGCCATCCATTTGGGGATTGAGCCCCAGGCCCGCATCCCGGATCGCCTTGTCAACCGCCTTGGCCAGGCTCTTGTCCCAGACCTGTACCGTCAGGAGCCGCGACTCTGGCGCGGAGATGGTTCCCAACTGGGATATCGGCACCATGTTGCCATAGGCCTCGACCGTCACGGGGTCGAGAAGGGCGGGCGACGCCCGCCCCGTCCTGAGGCCCGCGAACTCGGCCCGGAGCGTGGCCACAGCCCCGTTCATCCGCCGGTTGAGCTCCTCTTTGTTATATGCCTCTGCCATGGTCTCCTTTATGTCGCCGTTCCGCGCCCCGAAGCGAATCCTAACCCAAACCGCCCCAAGAGCTTTTTTACTTTTCCTTGATAATGGTGGCGGTTCCTTGGCCTTTCAAAACCTTTGCCAGCGCGCCCCTGTCATGAAGAGAGAAGACCAGGATGGGGATCCCGTTCTCCCGCGACAGCGAAATCGCGGAGGCATCCATCACTGCAAGATCCCGTGCCAACACCTCGTGATAACTAAGAGATTCGTATCTTGTGGCATCAGGGTATTTTTTCGGATCCGCGCTGTAAACACCATCAACTTGGGTGGCCTTTAGGATGGCGTCGCAGGCCATCTCCGCCGCCCTCAGGGCGGCGGCGGTATCGGTGGTAAAGAAGGGATTCCCCGTTCCTGCAGCGAAGATCACCACCCGACCCTTTTCCATGTGGCGAATGGCGCGTCGGCGGATATAGGGCTCGCAGACGCTGCTCATCGGGATGGCCGACTGGACGCGGCTGGTAATGCCAGAGCGCTCGAGCGCTGCCTGCATGGCGAGCGCATTCATGACCGTGGCCAGCATGCCAATATAGTCGGCCGTGGCGCGGTCGATCCCTTTGGCAGCGCCGGCGAGGCCGCGGAAGATGTTACCCCCGCCAATCACCATGCAGATTTGCGTGCCACCTTGGGCGGCGTCCTTCACATCAGCGGCGATGCGGTCCACCGTGGCCACGTCGATTCCATACGATCCATCGCCCATCAACGCCTCACCCGAGACCTTAAGCAGCACACGGGCATATCGGGGCGTGGAAAGCATGGTCCCAACCCCTGTCAGCGGGTTCCCGCCATCTGGGCCACTTCGCCGGCGAAGTCGCTTTCGGCTTTCTCGACCCCCTCGCCCACCTGGAAGCGTACGAAGCCCTCGACCGCAATTGGAGCGCCCAGATCCATGGCCGCCTTCTCGATTGCATCGCTGACGCAGCTCTTGCCGTCAATCACGAAGGTCTGTGCGAGAAGCGTCGTATCCTCGTAGAATTTGCGCATCCGCCCTTCCATCATCTTCTCGATCACGGCCTCGGGCTTGCCGGACTGGCGCGCCAATTCCCTCTGCACATTGCGCTCGCGCTCGACCACCTCCTTGGGCAGATGCGCAGCTGTGATTGCGAGCGGAGAAGCTGCCGCCACGTGCATGGCGAGCTGCTTGGCGAATGGGGAAAGCCGGGACGGGTCGGCCTCCGACTTCAGCGCCACCAGAACGCCGATCTTGCCCAGTTCGGGCGACGCGGCGTTGTGGACATAGGACGC